>NZ_JBFRER010000076.1:0-34680 GCF_052114405.1 Streptomyces sp. M-16
GGGCCGACCCGGCCGGCGCGGCGGGGGCGGCGCGGCCCCCACGCCGAGTGCACGAGGCAGCCCGCCGCCGCGCCGGCCGCGTACCAGAACAGATCGGGTGCGTTGAAGGTGGATCCGAGGACCAGGCGGGCGACGGCGCTGTGTGGGGCGAGCTCTGCCGGCAAAGGGCTGAGCTGCAGGAACTCGACCGCCCAGCTGATGGCCAGCGCCGTCCCCGCGGCCCGCAGGGGTGTCAGCCGCGGTGCCACCAGCACGACCAGGGAGAGGACCAGGACGGTGTAGAGCGCGTCCCCGCCGTACTTGGCCACGCTTCCCGCCGCCACGGCCCTGAGCCCCAGCCCCGCGCCGACGGTCACCACCGCGGCCCCGGCGGCCAGGAGACGCGTCCGGACGGTGGCGGCCGGAACCGGAGCCGAAGTGTGCCGGCGGGGCGCGGGGATGAGGTCCATGCGGTCATCCTGCCGGACACCCGCCGACCGGGGGCGCGTCCGCCCCGGGCCGAGGAGGATCCCGGACGGCGGTGTAGCCCGTACCGGGGGTGGAGCCCGGCGCGCAGGGCGTGTAGCGCCCGCCCGGGCGGGCATCGCTGCCACCCTCGTCGCCCATGGATGTCAGCACCTTCTACGCCCTCTTCTCCGCCACCTGCTTCACCCTGGTCGGCCTGTGGTGGAACGTGGTGCGGAGCCACTCGGAATGGATGCGCGAACCCGCCCTGCGCAGGATCGTGGGCGGGATCTACCTGTCCTTCCTGCTGCCCGCCCTGATGGGCCTCTTCGCCCAGGTCGGCGGCACGGAACAGCCACAGATCTGGCGGGCGGCCTTCATCGCCCTCGCCGTGGTCGGCTGCCTGTGCACCCTGAGGCTGCTCACCCGCGCCGGTGCCGGCGGCGACCGCTTCGTCACCTGGCAGCAGGCCGGCGCCGCCCTGCTCTACCTACTGATCGCCGTCGTCGGCGCGTTCCCCGAACTCGCCGTTCACATCGGCCTGCGTCCCATCCAGGCCGAGGCCCTCATGCTGATCGCGCTGATCACCCTGGGCCACGCCCTCGTCTGGCGCTTCATGGCGGGGGAGGGCCGCCCGGCGGAACAACCGTGACCGGTGGCCCGCGGGGCCGGCGGGCCGGGCCCCGCCCCGACGGCGCGTCAGCTCTCGCGGGCCATGACGCGCCGGGCCGCCTCGGCCTCGGCCGCGGGCGGAGACAGCTCGTCGAGGGTGTCGAGCTCGTCGTCCGACTCCAGCTCCTGCTCCCACGCCGCCGCGAGCCGCTCCTGCTCCTCGTGCGGTCTGCCGGCGACGGCCTCCCGGTGCTGCGGATCCAGAGCCGCGAGGAACCGTCCGACCGCGTCCTTCGCCATGTGTCGTACTCCTTCTCGGTGGGGGAGGGGCGGCGCCGACCGCGGTGCCGCGCCCGGCCCCAGGATGGCGAACCCGGCCGGTCCCGGCCGCCCGACACGGCACGCCGCCACCCGAATGCCTGCCGGGACCGGGCGGTCCCGAGGTTCCGGGGCGGGCCCCAGGAGCGCGATGGGCCCCGGCCGGGCCCCGTGACGGGCCGGGCCGGTCCGCGAAGGTCCAGCGGGTGCGGGCGCCATGAGGCTGCTCTAGCGTCGAAGGAGGGAGGGAAGCCCTGCCGAGCCGGTCCGGTGCGGGGTCCGGGCCCGGCGGCCGTGTACCGGCCGCGCTCGGCGCCGTTCCCCGGCGGATCCGGCACGCCCACGCGCCGGGCCGCGCGACGACCCCGGAGAGCAGGTACGTCCCATGCGCACGTCGACCGTATCGCAGGTGTCCTCACCGGCCTGGCCCTCGCGCTCGGTGGCGCTTGCCTCATCGCCCCCGCCGCCCACGCGGACGTCACGGCCTGCATCAACCAGGTCGAGCGGGAGCTGCAGGGCGGCGAGGCCCCGGACTCGGTCCGGATGGCGTGTTATGTCGGGTTGACGGGTGACCACGCGCAGTGCGTCAGCGGCCTCACCGCCGGCGGCGTCACGAACGGCACCGCGGTGAGCGCGTGCCGGGTGGCGCCCCAGTAGGCGGTGCCCCTTCCCGAAGCGGACCACCGATCCACGGCCTCCGCCGCCCCCCGGCCGCTGAGGCTCCAGGATCCGAGGCGGGGCACCCCTGCGGCCCGGCCGCAGGACCTCCCCGGCCTTCGGGGCCGGTGCACCGCCTCGTCCGGCAGGACGGAGCCTTCCGGGCCGGCGCCCGAGCGGTCCGCACCGCCCCCGCTGCCAGAATGGCGGCATGGGTGAGAAGCGGACGGAGCACGGCTACCTGCTGGACAACCGGCAGTCCCAGGCCGGGACCCGGTTCGAGGCCCTCGGTGAACTGTTCGACCCGGTGACGTTCCGGCACGTCGACGCGCTCGGGCTCGCGGCCGGCATGCGGTGCTGGGAGGTCGGCGCGGGCGGACCGTCCGTACCCCTGGGGCTGGCCGCACGCGTCGGACCCACGGGACGGGTGGTCGCCACCGACATCGACGTGTCCTGGACCCGGGAGGCCGCCGGCGGTGTGATCGAGGTGCTGCGCCACGACGTGGCGGCCGACCCGCCGCCGCCCGGCGGCTTCGACCTCGTCCACGCCCGACTGGTCCTGGTCCACGTGACGGACCGCGCCGAGGCGCTGCGCCGCATGGTCCGGGCACTGCGCCCGGGCGGCCGGCTGCTGCTGGAGGACGCCGACCCGGGGCTGCAGCCCCTGCTGTGTCCCGACGAGTCGGGCCCCGAACAGCGGCTCGCGAACCGTCTGCGGTCCGGCTTCCGCGCCTTGATGGCGGCACGCGGCGCGGACCTCGCCTACGGCCGGACCCTGCCCAGACTGCTGCGCGAGGCGGGCCTGACCGACGTCAGGGCCGACGCCTACTTCCCGATCGCCTCACCGGCCTGTGCCGTCCTGGAAGCGGCGACCGTGCGGCAGATCCGCCACCGGCTGGTGGCGGAGGGACTCGCCACCGACGAGGAGATCGACCGGCACCTGGCGAACGTCGCCACCGGCCGCCTCGACCTGGCCACCGCCCCGATGATCTCCGCCTGGGGCCGCCGCCAGTAACCCCCGGAACGCGCCCGGCCGGTGGCGGTCACGCCCCGCAGGCCCCGCCCGGCCGGACCCGGGCCCGTACCCGGTCCGCCCACTGACGGCCGGGCGGGACCAAATCCCCCGTGGGGCTGCGGCGTTCGCGGTGGGGGCCCGCTGGGCCGGTCAGGTTCGCGGGCCCGTGTCGAAGGTGGGCGGCTCGACGCCGCTGACGCACCCGGTCTTCGGGGCCGTCGGGTCGTCGAGGAAAGAGAGGGTGATCTCCTGCGCGCACGGGGACGCCGCGAAGGTCACGTGGGCGACGTACGGGATGGTGACGACCGTGGCCCGGCTCAGCGTACGGGCGGCGTACTCCCCGCTGCGCGCCCCGGTCTGGGCGTCGAACCCGCCCGACAGGACGAGGGTGGGGATGGCGCTGCGCGTCACGTCGCGGACCGAGCGCGGTGCGGCGGGAACCTTCCAGGCGTCGCAGTCGGCGTGGAGGAAGGTGAGCTGGGGAGAGTTGACCAGGACCGAGCGGGGGAAGGACGGGAAGGCCGCCCGTCCGGCCCGCAGGGTGTCGGCCTCGCTCTCGAACGGCACCCACTCCCGGCAGAACACTCCGTACGCCAGCCCGTGCGAGACCCGCCCGATCGCCTGGGGACTGAACTTGGCGCCCGCCCACTGCTCGGCGATCCGCCGCGGGTCGCCGTGGGCCAGCTCGTCGAGGGAGCGGGGTACGCCGGCCGCCACGTGGGTGGCGGAGGTCATCCAGTTCACCAGCGTCCCGCCGTCCAGCACGACCTTCACCGGCTGCGCGCGGCCCGGCACCTTGACGGTGGTGGTCACCGGCTTGGCTTCGAGCTGACGGACCAGGTGGTCGAAGGTGGCCGACAGCTTCGGGTAGCGACGGTCGCACGCGGGCTGCCGTGCGCACGCCTGGAACACGCCGTCGAAACCCTGGCGGGCGCTGCTCCAGGTCAGGGCGGATCCGGCGGTGGACGGCGGCAGGACGCCGTCGATGCCGACGGACCTGATCCCCTGGGGGTGGTCACGCATGTAGATGAGGGCCAGGTCGGTGCCGTAGGAGATGCCGAACACGTTCCACTGCGGCAGCCCCAGCGCGAGGCGCAGGTCCGCGTAGTCGGTGGCGCTCTCGGTGCTGTCGTAGGCGCCGAGTTCGGCCGTGCGGCCGATCAGCTGCTCGCGGCAGGTGCGCGTGGCGTCGACGTGCAGGCGCTGCGTGGACGGGGCGTCGTAGACCAGGCCGACCGAGCGTGCGGCGAACTCGTCGATGTTGGGGCAGGTCAGCACCGGGTCGGCCGAGTACGTGCTCCGCTGCGACATGAGGATGAGGTCGCGGTCGCGGTTGAGCCCGCCGTCGACCGCCAACTGGGCCTCCCCGACGGAGTCGTCGCCGGGGCCGCCGGCGAACCACACCACCGGGTCCGGCTTCGGCCGCTCCGTGGCAGCGGGCACGACGGCGACACCCAGGCTGATCTTGCGGCCCCCGGGCTCCGCACGGTTCTCGGGCACGGTGAGCGTCCCGCAACGGGCGCCCTTGAGGGCGGGGACCGGGTCCGGGGTCTTCGGGCAGGGGCCCGGCTCGTAGTGGGCGTCGCCGACCGTGCGCGGGGTCGTGCCGATCGCCGTACCGGAGCCCGGACTCGGGCCGCCGGCGGCGCCGTGGGCGGGAGCCGCCACGAGGCCGGTGACGAGGATGCCGGTCGCCAGCCCGGCCGGCACGGCACGCAGGCGCCGTACGGCGCGAGGGCGGCGGGGTGCTTCGGTGGGTCCCATCAGGCCTCCCGGTCACTTCGGTGCGATCGTGAGCGGTTTCGGTGCGAGGGCGGCCACGCGCGGACGGTCACGGCATCGAGAGGGCCCGTCCGGGGGCCAGGGCCGCGGAAATGCGTTCGGCGATGGTCTGGGCCGAGTTGCCCTCGGGGCTCTTGGGGCCCTTCGTCACGGACACGGAGATGGCGAGTTTCCGGGCGGGCAGATAGGCCTGGATGGCCGCGTAGCCGGAGAAGGACGGGTTCGTCAGGATCCAGCCGTCGACGACGATCACTCCCAGGCCGAAGTGCCGGGCGGCGGTGTTGGTCAGCAGGCAGACACTGGCCGGGCAGGACGGCGTCGCGTGGCCCAGGCCGACGGTCCCCGGGTCGAGTTGAGTCCGGAAGGATCCCGCCGACAGCAGTTTCCCGGTCCCCACGCCCCGCGCCGACCGGTCGAGGTCGCAGATGTCCTGCACCAGGACCGCGCCCCGGGCCGTGGTCCACGAGGGGTTCCAGAAGGTGGACTCCTCGTAGGTGCCGCGCTCGGAGGTGAAGGAGTGCAGGACGGGGTCCGGGATCTGAGGTGTGTACTGGTTGCTGGTCGCGGTCAGCCCGAGAGGCTCGAACACGCGCTGCGTGAGCAGCCGGTCCAGGGGGAGACCGCCGATCTTCTCCAGCGCGGCGCCGAGGATCGCGAAATTGGCGTGCGAATAGTTCCAGTTGGTTCCCGGCCGGTAGAGGAGGGGCTGCTTCGTCGCGATCGCGATGACCTCGGCCGGCGTCCACTGGCGGAACGGTTCGGCCTTGAGCTCCGCGAGGAAGGCGGGGTCGGTCACGTAGTCGTGCAGGCCGGAGGTGGAGCTGCCGAGCATCCGCAGGGTGATCTCCGAGCCGTGCGGTGCGTCCGGCAGCCAGCGGGACACCGGGTCGTCGAGCGAGGCCTTGCCCTCCTCGGCGAGCTGGAGGAGGACGATGCCCATGTGGACGATGGCCACGGACCCTGTACGGAAGCGCATCGACGGTTCGGCCGGGACGCCCGTCATCGATGCGCCGAGAGCGGTGGTGAGCACCTCCCGCCCGTCGGAGGAGACCCGCAGCACCACCGCGTTCAGCCCGAGCTCCCGCTGGGACCGCCGGGCTATTTCGAGGACCGTGCGCGCGTCGCCCCCGGCCGGTTCGGGCGAAGCGGCGCAGGCTGCGGACGCTGCGGGCGCGGCCGAGGCCGGGCCCGTGGCGACTCCGGCCGGCAGGACCGTGCCCAGCAGGCCGGCGATGCAGAGCAGCACCGTACGGGTCCGCCTCATCCACTCAGTATGGGCGGACCCGTCGGGTGGCGCGCGCGGTGCGCGCGGAGGCCCGGTCAGGCAGGCTCCGAGGCCGTCCGCGGGCCGACCGGGAGCAGGCGGCCGCCGGTGAGCCGCAGCAACTCGTCGGCGGTGGTGGGGAACACCGTGTGCGGGGTCCCCGCGGCCGCCCAGATCCGGGCGTGGCCGGTGAGCGCCTCGTCGACGACGGTGGGCAGACGCCGGGGGTGTCCGACCGGGGCGACACCCCCGATGGCCTGCCCGGTGGCCTCGCGGACCTGCTCGGGGGTGGCTCGGCGGAGTTCGGGGCGACCCCACCGGGCGGCGAGGGCCGTGGTGTCGACCCTGTGCCGCCCACTGGTGAGGATGAGGACGGGCTCGTCCCCCGAGAGGAACACCAGGCTGTTGGCGATGGCCCCGATGTCGCACCGCAGGGCCTCGGCGGCCTCGGCGGCCGTGCGGGCGGAGCGGTCGAGTTGGCGCACCTGCCCGGGAACGCCGGCCGAGGCGAGGGCGCGTGCCACCTCCGCGGACCGGGCGGGCAGGGCCGGCGGGGCGGGCGGGGCGGGGGTGGCGTGCTCGGGCTCCACGGGCGCTCCTTCGACTGGTCGTTCCCCATACAGAACGTTCTGTATGTGGAACGATAGGGTGCGGCGCGGAAGCGCAGCAAGCGGATTGAGCGGGGCTCAGGGGGAAGGAGGCGTTGCGTGGATCTGGCGGCTGAGGTGGGCGCCCGGGTGCGGGCACTGCGGACGGAGCGCGGGGTGTCGCTGTCGGAGCTGGCCCGCAGGTCGGGGGTCGGCAAGGGCACGCTCTCGGAGCTGGAGAGCGGACGCCGCAACCCCACCCTGGAGACGCTCTACGCGCTCACGACCGCTCTGGAGCTCCCGCTCAGCACGGCGCTGCACACGACGGGACTGCCGGCGGAGCTGTCGGGCGCGGCGGTGAACGCGGTCCTCACCGAGCGGTTCGAGGATGCCGCGGCGGTCACGGAGACCTACCGGATCCGCATCCGCGCCGGATCGGTCCAGGAGTCCACCGGGCACACGGCCGGGGCGACGGAGCGCATCGTCGTCCTGGGAGGGACGGCCCACGTGGGCGAGCTCGCAGGGCCGCCCCGGCGGGTCGGACCGGGCGAACACGCCGACTGGGCGGCCGACGTACCGCACCTGTACCGCGCCGCGGAGGAGGACGTCGACGCGCTCCTCGTGGTCCGCTACCCCCGCCGGGTCATCTCGTAGCGGTGCGTGGCGACATGGTAGAAGTGGGCGTCAACGGCGGGTTCGAGCAGCGGCGTTCGGGGTGGGGAATGCGGATCGGTGAGCTGGCGCGGCGCAGCGGGGTGAGCGAGCGTTCCCTGCGGTACTACGAGACGCAGGAACTGCTGCGCGCGGAGCGCACCCCCGGCGGCCACCGGGACTACGGCGAGTGGGCGGTCGACCGCGTCGTACGCATCCAGACCCTCTACGCCGCCGGTCTGAACAGCAAGAAGATCGCACAGTTGCTGCCCTGCATGCGGGACGCGGACGGCAGCCCGAGCGAGGTCGCCACCCCGCAGCTGGTCGACGACCTCACCTCGGAACGCGACCGGATCAACAGCCTCATCACCGACCTGGTCCGCTCCCGCGACGTCCTGGACGAAGTGATCGACACGGCCTCGCGCGACGCGACACCGGGAGGGGGCCGCGCGTAGGAGGGTCGCGGGGTCGTGGCGCGCGCTGTCCTGGCAGGGCGTCAGGAGAGGGTCCGGTGCACCGCCTCACGTGCCGGCAACGCCCTGAAGGGGGTCGGGCTCGGCCGTCAGGAGGGCGAGGAGACCCGGGAATCGGGCCTCGATCTCGGAGCGCCGCAGTGAGGCCATCCGGCTGTTGCCCCGGTCGACCTGGCGGATCAGGCCGGCCTCGCGCAGGGTGCGGAAGTGATGGGTGACCGTCGCCTTCGACACGGGCAGCGCGAAGGAGGCGCAGGTGCGTGCCGCGCCGTCCGGGGCCGAGGCCAGTTCGCGCACCACGCGGCGGCGCAGCGGATCGGCCAGTGCCGACAGCACCGTGCCCAACTCCATCTCCTCGACGGCCGGATGGCCCTCCTCGTCGGGCATGGTGACGACATCCTTCCGTAGGTACGGATTGAATCGTACCTCCCGCGACTGCTACCGTCGGGTAGGTACGAATTCGGTCGTACCTACCTGTGGGGGAGAACCCTGATGGACCAGCTCGTCACGCTCGTCGGCACCGCCCGCCCCAAGCCCGAACGCGCCGAGGATCTCAAGCAGTTGCTGCTCTCCTTCGTGGAGCCCACCCGGCAGGAGCCGGGATGCCTGGAGTACCACTTCCACGAGGACGGCGAGCAGCCCGGCGTCTTCGTGTTCTACGAGGTGTGGCGCAGCCGGGCCGACCTGGACGCCCATCTGGCGCTGCCGCACCTGAGCGACTTCTGGGAGCGCCGGATGGACTACCTGGCCACCGACCTGGAGCTCCGCTTCCTGGAGATGCACAGCCCCTACGGCCACTGACGACCTCGCGAGCGGCGGAGCTCGGGGTGGAACGGCCTGGACGGCGCCCTGGCGGGGCCGGCCGGCAAGGGGTGGGAAAAGATGCGGCTCGCGATGTCGAGAAGCCGTGCCCCGCTCCGTCCCCGCAGTGAACGCGACCACAATGGGTCGCACCCGCACCGCACCGAGGAGAGCCATCATGGCCAAGTACCTGCTGCTCAAGCACTACCGCGGCGCCCCGACCCCGGTCAACGACGTGCCCATGGACCAGTGGACGCCGCAGGAGATCGCGGACCACGTGCAGTACATGAACGACTTCGCGGCCCGGCTCGAAGGGACCGGCGAGTTCGTCGACGGCCAGGCACTCGCCCCCGAGGGCACCTTCGTCCGCTACGACGGCGAAGGCCGCCCGCCCGTCACCGACGGCCCCTTCGCCGAGACCAAGGACCTCATCGCGGGCTGGATGATCATCGACGTCGACAGCTACGAACGTGCCGTCGAGCTGGCCGGGGAACTCTCGGCCGCTCCCGGGGCGGGCGGGAAGCCGATCCACGAGTGGCTCGAACTGCGCCCCTTCCTGGGCGCCCACCCCACCGTCACGGAGTGACCCTCCCCAGGGACGAGGCCCGGCTCCGGAGCCTCACGCCCGGTGTGCTGGCCATCCTCGTCCGCCGCGGAGCCGACTTCGCGGCGGCCGAGGACGCCGTACAGGACGCCCTGGTCGAGGCGGTGCGCGTCTGGCCGGACGACCCGCCGCGCGACGCGAAGGGCTGGCTGGTCACCGTGGCCTGGCGCCGCTTCCTCGACGCGGCCAGGGCCGACACCACTCGCCGGCGGCGCGAGGACCGCGTCGACCGGGAACCGCCGCCGGGCCCCGCACCCGAAGCGGACGACACCCTCTGGCTCTACTTCCTCTGCGCCCACCCCGCGCTGACCCCGTCGTCGGCGGTCGCGCTCACGCTGCGTGCCGTCGGCGGGCTCACCACCCGCCAGATCGCCCGCGCCTACCTGGTGCCCGAGGCGACCATGGCGCAGCGCATCAGCCGGGCCAAGCGCACCGTCTCCGGCGTGCGCCTGGACCGGCCCGGAGACGTCTCCACCGTGCTGCGCGTGCTCTACCTGGTCTTCAACGAGGGCTATTCCGGCGACCTCGACCTCGCCGCCGAGGCCATCCGCCTCACCCGGCAGCTCGCGGCCGCGATCGACCACCCCGAGGTGGCGGGACTGCTCGCCCTCATGCTGCTCCACCACGCCCGGCGCGCCGCCCGGACCGCGCCCGACGGCAGCCTGGTCCCGCTCGCCGCGCAGGACCGGGGCCGCTGGGACACGCGGGCGATCGCCGAGGGGGTCGACATCCTGCAGGCGGCCCTCGCCCGCGACCGGCTGGGCGAGTACCAGGCCCAGGCCGCGATCGCGGCCCTCCACGCCGACGCGCCGACCGCCGCGGAAACCGACTGGGTGCAGATCGTCGAGTGGTACGACGAGCTCGGCCGGCTGACCGACAGCCCGGTCGTCCGGCTCAACCGCGCGGTGGCCGTCGGGGAGGCCGCGGGCCCGCGCGCCGGCCTGCGGGCCCTGGCCGCCCTGGACGCCTCCCTGCCCAGGCACACCGCCGTGGCGGCTTACCTCCACGAACGCGACGGGGACCCGGAAACGGCGGCACGGCTGTACGCCGAGGCGGCCCGCAAGGCGTCCAACCTCGCCGAACGCGACCACCTGATCCGCCAGGCGGCCCGGCTCAACGCCGACCGGAACCGGTGACGCCCTGACGGCCCCCGCCGGCGGGCGCGCCGCGCACCGCTGCGCGGGGGTGTGGGCACCTGCGCGGAGGGGGAGGGGCAGGTGCCCACGGGTGACGGCCGGGGGCCGCTCGCCGAGCCGGCCGTCGATTCCAGCGTAGGCCCCGCGGCCGGACGGACCGATTCGGGCGGGCTCAGGTCTGCGGCCTGCGCAGCAGCGGGGGAGCGGGGTTCGGCAGGGGGCTGGCCGCGGCAGGGGTCAGACCGTCCAGGACCAGGGTCACGTAGCGCCGCCAGCCTCCCTCGGCCGGATCCATGGTCCACAGGACGCTCACGAGCATGCCCATGACCCGCTTCAGGTCGTCGGGCACGAGGTCCGCCCGGATCACCCCGTCCCGCTGGCCGCGGACCACCAACGGGTCGAGCGCGTCGAAGAAGCGGGCGCTCGTTTCCGCGGTGAAGATGCCGGCGTTCCGTGCGGCGGTGAGGACGTGGTGCTCGTCGGCCGCCGAGGTCAGGGCGGCCTCGATCACGGTGGTCAGCCCGCGGCGCGCGTCCTCGTCCGTGAGGGCGCGGTCGATGGCGGGCAGGACGTCCTGGGTGAACTGCTGGTCCAGCACCGCCCGCAGGAGGGCCGCCTTGTCGGGGAACCGGCGGAACAGGGTGGCGATGCCCACGCCGGCCCGGCGGGCGATCTCGTCGAGCGGCGCTTCGGGCCCTTGCCCGGCGTACACGTCGCGGGCCGCCCGGACGATCTTCTCGACGTTGCGCGCGGCGTCGGCGCGTAGGGGCCGGGGGGTATCGGTGGGCACGGCCCCAGCCTAACAACCGAGGGCCGACCGCCAGTTCGAGTTGACACCCCGCGCGTCCTGAAGTGATAGTTGACTACTGAATAGAGCGTGTCCGCACCCTCGCATCCCCGCACCGCGCCCTTAGGGACCCCGTCATGCCTCAGCCGCCCGCGGCTCCACACACCGGCAAAGTGATCGCCACGCTCGCACTGGCGGGTGTCACGGCGGCCGTCATGCAGACCCTGGTCACCCCGCTCCTGGCCGACCTGCCGACGCTCCTCCACACCTCCTCCTCCAACTCCGCGTGGGTCGTCACCGCCACCCTCCTGGTCGCCGGCGTGTGCGTGCCCATCAGCGGCCGCCTCGGGGACATGGTCGGCAAGCGCCGCATGCTCCTGGCCTGCGCGGTGCCGCTGATCATCGGATCGGTGGTGTGCGCGCTGTCCGACGGCGTCGTCCCGATGATCGTCGGGCGCGGCCTGCAGGGCATCGGAATGGGCATGATCCCCCTGGGCATAGCCCTGCTCCGCGACGTCGTGCCCGCCGAGAAGCTCAGCTCCTCCATCGCCCTGGTCAGCGCCTCGATGGGCATCGGCGGCGGCATCGGCCTCCCGCTCTCGGCGGCGGTCGCGCAGTACGCCGACTGGCGCTTCCTGTTCTGGGGCGCGGCGGCGCTCGCCGCCGCCGTCGCCGGCATGATCCTGGCCTTCGTCCCCGACGTCCCGGCGGGCGCCAAGGGGCAGCGCTTCGACTTCGTCGGCGCGCTGGGCCTGGCCGTGGGCCTGGTGTGCCTGCTGCTCGCCGTCTCCAAGGGGGCCGACTGGGGCTGGGGCTCGGCCACCACCGTCGCCCTGTTCGCCGGTGCCGCCGTGGTCCTGGCGGCCTGGGGGTGGTTCGAGTGGCGCACCACCGACCCGCTGGTGGACCTGCGCACCACCGTCCGCCCGCGCGTCCTGCTGACGAACCTCGCCTCGGTCTTCATCGGCTTCGGCATGTACGCGAGCATGCTGGTCGTCCCGCAGCTGCTCCAGTACCCCGAGGCCACCGGCTACGGCCTGGGCCAGTCGATGCTGGCCGCCGGCCTGTGGATGCTGCCCGGCGGCCTGATGATGATGGTCGTGTCCCCGCTCGGGGGCCGCCTCACCAACGCCCGCGGCCCCAAGGTCACGCTCGTCTGCGGCGCGGTGGTACTCGCCGCCGGATACGGGGTGGCGCTCCTGCTGGCCGGGACGGCGCCGGGCCTCATGGTCGCCGCCATGGTGATCAACAGCGGGGTCGCCCTCGCCTACGGGGCCATGCCGGCCCTGATCATGGGTGCGGTGCCCCTCGCGGAGACCGGTGCCGCCAACGGCTTCAACACGCTGATGCGCTCACTGGGCACCTCGACCGGCGCCGCCGTCGTCGGCGTGGTCCTGGCCCGGATGACCACCACGGCCGGGGGGTTCACCTTCACCTCCGAGAGCGGCTTCCGCACCGGGCTGCTGCTGGGCGGCGCGCTCGCCCTGGTCTCCGCGGCCGTCGCCGCCCTCATCCCCGCCCCCCGGGTGGAACCGCCCGCCACCAGGGGCGCGGAGGGGCCGACGGTGGAGCCCGCCGGCGCGGCCGCGAGCGCGTAACGGAGCCGCGTAACGGAGCCGCGCAACAGGCGCTTCCCGGTCAGCGGGCCGGGTAGTCCGTGTAGCCGCGGGCGTCGCCCCCGAAGAACGTGGACGGGTCCGGCGTGTTGTACGGGCCTTCGGTGCGCAGGCGCTCGGGCAGGTCGGGGTTGGCCAGGAAGAGGGCGCCGAAGGCGAGCAGGTCGGCGGTGCCGTCCTCGATCAGGGTGAGGGCCCGGTGATCGGTGGGTCCCTCGGTCGCCGGGTTCAGGACGAGCGGTCCGGAGAACTGCTTGCGCAGCACGAGGGTGGTTTCCCGGGCCTCGGGGCCGTGCTCCATGACGTGGAGGTAGGCGAGGCCGAGCCCGTCGAGCTCCTTGACCAGCGCCTCGTACGTCGGCTGCGGGTCGGGCTCGGAGATGTCGTTGTACGTGTTCCCCGGCGATACGCGCAGGGCGGTGCGTTCGGCCCCGATCGCGGCGGCCACCGCCCGGACCACCTCCACCGCGAAGCGGATCCGGTTCTCCACCGGGCCGCCCCACTCGTCGGTGCGCCGGTTCGAGCCGGGGGCGAGGAACTGGTGGATCAGGTAACCGTTGGCCCCGTGCAGCTCCACCCCGTCGAAGCCGGCCTCCACCGCGTTGCGGGCCGCCTGGGCGTAGGCGGCGACGGTTTCGCGCACCTCGGCCCCGGTCAGCTCGTGCGGGGTCACGAAGTCCTTCATGCCGTCGCCGGTGAACAGCTGTCCCCGGGGGGCCACCGCGGACGGGGCCAC
This sequence comes from Streptomyces sp. M-16, assembly GCF_052114405.1. Taxonomy (NCBI): domain Bacteria; kingdom Bacillati; phylum Actinomycetota; class Actinomycetes; order Kitasatosporales; family Streptomycetaceae; genus Streptomyces; species Streptomyces sp. M-16. Next base: position 13,484 of record NZ_JBFRER010000076.1, read on the forward strand.
GGGTACGAGGCCGTCGGGCAGCAGTGACGGGTGGCCGATCCGGCCGGAGTGCATCAGCTGGGCGAAGATCCGGCCACCGGCCGCGTGCACGGAGTCGGTGACCTCGCGCCAGGCCGCCACCTGCCCGGCGCTGTGCAGCCCCGGGGTGAACGGGTAGCCCTGCCCGACGGCGGAGGGCTGGATGCCCTCGCTGATGAGCAGGCCGGCGGAGGCGCGCTGGGTGTAGTACTCGGTGACGAGGGCCGTCGCGACGCCGCCCTCGCCCGCGCGGCTGCGCGTCATGGGGGCCAGGGCGATCCGGTTGGAAAGGGTGGCGCCGGGAATGCGGACCGGTTCGAACGCGCTGGTCATCTTCGCCTCGCAAAGATAGAAGATATTTGGTCGGCCAATCATTGGCTGTGGATGCAGCGTACCCCATTGCTTGGCCGACCAATCAAATAGCGGTGGCGGGTAGGATTCGCATGACGGCGGCGGGCCGCCGCCCTCAGGGGCGACGGTCGGTGACCGGATCCGACACACCCTTCAGGAGGAGCGCCCCGATGACTGCGGAACCCGTTCAGGAGCCGCGCACCGCGCCGGGGTGCGCGGCGGTGCCCAGTGCCGTGCTGGACGGGCCCGTGAGTCACGCGATCAGCCGGGTCTCGCGCCTGCACCGGATCGCGGCGGGCCGGGTCCTGCGCGAACTGGGGCTCCACCCCGGGCAGGAGTTCCTGATGATGCACCTCTGGGACAGCGGTGCGGTGCGCCAGTCCGAGCTGATCAAAGCGGTGGGCCTCGATCCCTCCACGGTGACCAAGATGCTCCAGCGCCTGGAGCACGCCGGCCATGTGCGCCGCCGCCCCGACCCGTCCGACCGGCGGGCCTCCCTGGTGGAGGCGACGGAGACCAGTTGCGGTCTGCTGGTCGAGGTCCGCAGGGCCTGGGGCGAGCTGGAAGGCCAGACCCTGGATGGTCTGGATGACACCGAGCGTGCCGAACTGGCCCGGCTCCTCGGCAAGGTCGAGGCCGCGTTGTGGACGGAGCTCGCCCGCGGAGGCGATGCGGGGTGCGGCGCCGCGTCCAAGGCCTCGGATCCCTGCTCGTGAGTCGGGGGTCTCGCCCGTCGGATGCGCGATCGCCCGTGAGGTGGAGCAGATCTCCGAGGGCCGCACGCAGAGGCGTACCGGAACGCTGTACGGGGCCCTTGAGTGCCTCCTGGAACAGTGGCTGATCACCGTCCACCGCGAGGAGGTGGTCGACGGGCGCGGTCTCGTCCCCGCGCGGTGCTTCCGGCATCTTCGAGGGGCCGCCACCCCCGGCGCGGCGTAGCCTCGTGCTCAGGGCCCCGTCGTCGTCCGCCGCCAACGGCCGCGCGGCGAGCCGGGCCCGGACCGGACGGGACGGGACCGCGGGAGGACGTGTGACCGCACTCGGTGAATCGATCGGGATCGACGGCTCGACCGTGCTGGTCCTGGGACAGGAACTCGCCGTCGGGCGCGGGCAGCCGGACGTCGCCAACGCCCTCGTCCACCGGACCGGCGACACCCTGGTGCTGGTCGACACCGGTGTCACGGAAGCCTTCCGCGCGGCACTGCGCGAGGCCGCCGACCGCGTCGGGCCCTGGTCACGGGCGCTGGTACTGACCACGCACGGCCATCCGGACCACATCGGCAACAACGACCTGGCCGATGAACTGGGCGTACCGGTCGAGCACTTCCTGCCCGCCCGGGACCTCGACCAGATGCGGGACCCGGTGGCGTACTGGGCGCGGGCCTTCGAGCGCATCGCCGGAACGGCGCCGGGGCCGGCGCCCGCGCAGGCCGCCGAACAGCTGCTCTCGCTCTTCCGGCCGCTCCGGCCCTTCGGCGCGACGACCCGGACCTACGAGGAGCGGCCGCTGGAACGGATCCGCATCGGCTCGCTCCGCTTCACCGGCTGGACCTTCGCCGACGGTGCGGTCCGTGTGCTGCGCAGTCAGGGCCACTGCGCGGGGCACGTGATCGTGCACCTGAGGGACTGCGGTGTCCTGCACCTGTCCGACGAGGGCAACGGCCCCTGCGGTGCGATGGCCGACGCCGACCAGCTCAAGATCCAGACCGTACTCGGCGCGGTCGCCCTCCTCTTCGAGGAGGGGCGAGCCGCACTGCTCACCGACGGGCACACCTTCACCGTGCGCAGTGGCGCCGAGGTGGTGTCCTGGCTGGACGGGCTCCTGGAGCAGGCCACCGCGCTGCAGGAAGCGGCCCTCGGGCTGACCGGGGAGAGCGGGCGGGCCGTGCCCGGTGCGTTCACCGCCCGGTACGCGGAGAGCGCCACCGAACTCGGCGTCAGCGGCGCCAACCCGAACGCGATGTTCACCGCCTTGATGGCGGTGAACCAGCTCCGGGAGCTCGGTCTGCGGCCGGAGCCCGGCGACGCCGACGCGCCCTGGTCCCGGCCCCCGCTCCACGAGCCGGCCCCACCCGACGGCTGAACCCCGTCCCCGCGTCCGGTCGTCGGGCGATCGGGCCGCCCCCGGGACCCTGCGGTCAGCGCCCGCTCCCGGAACGGGCTCCCCGCACCGTCACGCCGACGAGGAGGAACCCCAGGAGGAAGCATCCGGCCGCGGTGAGCGCCGACGCGTGCAGGCCTGGGATGGGGCCCGCGCCGCCGACGAGCGTGCCGAAGAGCGCCACCCCGATCGCATGGCCCGCCTGACGCGACACGTTGAAGGAGGCCGAGGCCACGCCCGCGTGCTCGGCGGGGGCCGCCTCCATGATCGCCACCGTTGCCGCCACGACGGCCAGCGGCGTCGCGAGCCCCGTCGCCATCAGGGCGAAGAGCAGTACGGGGTAGGGGGTTTGCGGCCCGGCGGTGAGCCAGCCCAGGAAGCCCGCCGCCCCCAGCAGCAGGGCCCCGGCCATGGGGACGTACGGTCCGGTGCGGGCGGCTGCCCGGCTCGACAGCGGCGCGGCGAGGAAGCCCATGCAGACGGACGGCAGCAGGGCCAGCCCGGTCTCCAGCGCGCTGAAGCCGCGGTCCCGCTGGAAGTACAGCGTCGCGACGAAGAGCATGCCGTAGTAGCCCAGGCTGAGCAGCAGGCCGACGGCGTTCGTCGTGCTCACCCGGCGGTCGCGGAGCAGGGACGGCGGCAGCAGCGGCCTCCTGCCGTCCGGCCGTGCGGCGAGGGCCCTCTCCAGGTGTCGCTCCACCAGGACGAAGCCGGTCAGGGCCGCCGCCCCCACCGCGAAGGCGGCGAGCACCCGGGGGGAGGTCCAGCCGGCCGGCCCCGCCCCGTTGAGCGCGCCGGCCACCGCGACGAGACCGAGCACACCGAGCAGCAGGCCCAACGGGTCCATCCGGCCGGTCTCCCGCGGCCGGGCCGGTGCCCGGACGTGGCGCAGCGTCAGCACGGCGGCGAGCGCGGCCACCGGCAGGTTCACCCAGAACACCCACCTCCAGTCCAGCCCCGAGACGAGCAGGCCCCCGACCACCGGCCCGGCGCCGAACGCCACGGCCGACACCAGACCCCAGACGCCCACCGCCCGGGCCCGCTGAACGCGGTCCGGATAGGCCGCCCGCAGCAGGGCGAAGGAGGCCGGTACGAGGAAGGCCGCTCCGGCACCCTGGGCGAGCCGGCACCCGATCAGCGCCACGGCCGACGGGGCGAGGGCGCAGCCGGTCGAGGCCAGGGTGAACACGGYCAGCCCGAAGAGGTAGAGGGGCCGGTGCCCGAAGCGGTCGCCGAGCCCGCCCCCGAGGAGCAGCAGGCCCGCGAAGAGGGTGCTGTACCCGTCGACGATCCATTGCAGGCCAAAAGCACCGACGTGCAGCGATCCCTGGATGCCCGGTACCGCCACGTTGACGACGGTCACGTCGAGCATGACGAGGAAGTGGCCGAGGCTCAGGGCGATGAGCGGCGGCAGGGGCAGCTTCGGGCGCCGGCGCCCGACCCCCTCGCCCTGCGGGGCGAAGGCGTCGGACCCGGCGTGGACGGGTGTGGGCGGCGCGGGGAAGTCCGTGGAACTCATGACGTCAGTCTCGACGCGGAACACTTCGCCGGCCGACGAACCATGGGCTGCCTACGATGGGGCCGTGACCACCCGAAACGGTTCCCGTGGCGACCGGTTGAACCGGCAGCCCGACATCGCCCGCGCCGCGGCCCTGATCGCCGACGCCTCCCGCGCGAGCATGCTGAAGTCGCTGGGCGACGGCCGCGCGCTGTCGGCCAAGGTGCTCGCCGCAGAGGCGGGCATCGGCGCTCCGACCGCGAGCGCCCACTTGGCCAGGCTCGTCGAGGCCGGTCTGATCACGGTGGAGAGCGCGGGGCGCAACCGGTACTACCGGCTGGCCGGCCCCGAAGTCAGCCTCGCCCTGGAAGCCCTCGCGGTGATCGCACCCCCGCTCCCCGTCACGACCCTGCGGGAGAGCGGCGCCGCGAACGCCCTGCGCCGGTCCCGTACGTGCTACGACCACCTGGCGGGCCGGCTCGGGGTCGCGTTGATGGGCGGCCTCCTCGCCCACGGCATCCTGGCCGGCCACGACGGCACCCACGACCGGGACGAAGCCGTGCGCGACGGGGCGCGCGGCTACGGACACGACCACGACTACCGGCTCACACCGGCCGGCCGGGACGCGCTGGGGCGTTTCGGCATCGACGTGGCCGCCCTGCCCGGCCGTCGGCCGCTGGTCCGGTACTGCGTGGACTGGAGCGAACAGCAGCACCACCTGGCCGGGGGAGTGGGGGCGGCCGTCACCGCGAGGCTGTTCCGGCTCGGCTGGCTGCGCCACGGCGTGAGCCCGCGCGTCGTCCACCTCACCGACGCCGGTGCCGAAGGCATCGCCGACTGGCTCGGGCTGCGCCCGGAGGACTGACCCCGGAGGACGAGGCGGCCTAACGGCGCGCGCGCTGGGACTCGACCATCTGCCGCACGGTGCCGTCGACGTCCGTCCGCGCCTGGATCCGCTCGGCGAACCCGGGGAACTGCCCGGCGATGGCGCTCAGCAGCCGCAGCTCCAGCGGCGCCACGTTGACCTCGCAGAGGTCGCGGCGGACGGCCCGTACGACGGCGTCGGCGACCTGGCCGGGCGTGACGGTCCTGATGCCGTTCGGCGTCGTGGCACCGGTGTCCGCGAACATTCCGGCGTCCCGGACGAAACCGGGCTGGACCAGGGACACCCCCACCCCCGTGCCCCTGAGCTCCTGGCGCAGGGCGAGGGCGAATCCGCGCAGCCCGAACTTGGTCGCGTTGTACAACGAGGTGGACCTCGACGCCGCCTTGCCGGAGATGGATCCGACCAGCACGATGTGGCCGCGGCCGCGGGCGACCATGTGCTCCGCGAGCAGCCGGGACAGCAGGAGGGGCGCACGCAGGTTGACGTCGAGGGCGCGGTCGAGCTGTTCCTCGGTGTAGTCCAGGAGTTCGCCGCTGGCGGGCAGTGCGGCGTTCGCGACGAGGACGTCCGCCTCGGCGCAGGCCCCGGCGAGGCGGACGACATCGGACCTGACGGCGAGGTCGGCGACGACGGTGCGGGCGCCGCAGGCGTCCGCCGTGGCCTTGAGGGCCTCCGGCCGCCGGCCGGTGACCGTGAGGCGGGCCCCGCGCGCGGTCAGCCGTGCGGCCAGGGTGGAGCCGATGCCCCCGGTGGCCCCGGTGAGCAGAACGTTCGATCCGGAAATGTCCACAACGACTCCTGTGTGACGTCCTTCAACTGTTCGTTCGAACGAACAGTAGGGACCGCTCCGCCCCGTGTCCACACCCGGTCCCTCCAACTCCCGTCTCCCGCAAGGGCGTCCGGGCAGGTCGATGGGGCAGAATGCCGACATGCCCCATGCCTCCGACACCCGCCAGAGCATCATCGACGCCGTACTGCGGATCATCGGGCAGGACGGCGTCGCGGCCGTCACCAACCGGCGGATCGCCAAGGAGGCAGGGGTCTCGCTCGGCTCCGTCACCTACCACTTCGCCACCCAGCACGAGCTGCTGCGCGAGAGCCTGCTGTACTTCGTGGCCGAGGAGACCCGGCACTTCAGCGCGCTCGCGGGCTCCTGCACCGACCAGCGCTTCGACATCGGGCAGGCGGCCGAGGCGGTGGCGCGGGTCGCGGGCGGCGACGCCTTCGACAGCCGCCACATCGCCCCCTTCGAGCTCTACGTCCAGGCCGGGCGCGACGAGCGGCTGCGCGCCGCCGCCACCGAGTGCTTCGCCGCCTACGACCTGCTGGCCACCCGGATCCTGACCCAGCTCGGCGTGCCCGACCCCGAACGCCTCGCGGGCGTGGCCGTCGCCCTGGTCTTCGGGCAGCAGCTGCGCCGCCTGGCCACCGGCGCCCCCGCGGAGGACCTCGTCGACGCCCTCCTGGTCCTGACGGAGTGCGCCGCGCCGCGGATTCCGTAGGCATCGACGGTCGATCCGAGCGCCGCAAACGCGCCGAACCGCTCCCGCCCCGTGCGGCCCCGCTCCCGCCCCGTGCCGCCCCGGCTCCGGCCCAGTGCCGCGCCGCGTCGCGCCGTCTGTGACGGGCGGCCCCGACGCCCCCGAGGGTGCGCGAAAATACCCCGATCTGCCCCATATCTCCCCACAGTGACGGGAAGTGACTCCCGTCACTTCCCGTGACCGATGGGGCATGCCTCCGCAGGACCGGGGCAGGCGGGCCCGAGCATCGCCACCGCGGGCAGTCCGCGGTGCCGGAATCGGAGGTACAGCGCGTCGTGTCCGAGCAGACGACCATCCACATCGCCGGGACCTGGCGTTCCGCGGTATCAGGGGCCACCCGAGAGGTCTTCGACCCGGCCGACGGCACCGTCCTCGCCGTTGTCGCCGAGGCGGGCGCCGCGGACACCGACGCGGCCGTCGCCGCGGCCCGCGCCGCCTTCGACAGCGGCCAGTGGCCCCGGACCCCCGTCCCGGAGCGGGCCGCACTGCTGCGCCGCACCGCCGACCTGCTCCACCGCGACCGCGAGCGCCTCGGACTCCTGGAGAGCCGTGACGCGGGCAAGACCCTGGAAGAGGGCCGTACGGACGTGGACTGCGTCGCCGCCGCCTTCCGCTACTTCGCCGACCTCGTCGCCGGCGAGAGCGCGGGACGCGTCGTGGACGCCGGGACGCCCGACGTCCACAGCGTCGTCGTCCACGAGCCCGTCGGGGTCTGCGCCCTGATCACCCCCTGGAACTACCCGCTCCTCCAGGCCTCCTGGAAGATCGCCCCCGCCCTCGCCGCCGGCAACACCTTCGTGCTCAAGCCCAGCGAGATCACCCCGCTGTCCACCGCGGCCCTCATCGGCCTGCTGGTGGAGGCCGGCCTGCCGGCCGGTGTCGCCAACCTGGTCACCGGCCCCGGCGACCCCGTCGGCGCGCGCCTCGCGGCCCATCCCGACGTGGACCTCGTCTCCTTCACCGGCGGGCTCACCAGCGGTACGAAGGTGATGCGCGCGGCCGCCGACTCCGTCAAGAAGGTCGCCCTCGAACTCGGCGGCAAGAACCCCAACGTGGTCTTCGCCGACGCCTGCGCCACCGAAGAGGGCTTCGACACCGCCGTCGACCAGGCCCTCAACGCCGCCTTCATGCACAGCGGCCAGGTCTGCTCCGCCGGCTCCCGCCTCATCGTCGAGGAGGGCGTCGCCGAGCGCTTCGTCGCCGAACTCGCCCGCCGGGCCGACCGGATCCGCCTCGGCCGCGGCACCGACCCGGGTGTGGAGTGCGGCCCGCTGGTCTCCGCCGCCCAGCGCGAGCGCACCGAGGAGTACGTGGCCTCGGCCCTCGCCGAGGGCGCCGTGCTCCGCGCGGGCGGCCACCGCCCCGACGGGCCCGGCTACTTCTACCGGCCGACCGTGCTGGACCGCTGCCACCGCGGGATGCGCGTCGTACGGGAGGAGGTCTTCGGGCCGGTCCTGACCGTCGAGACCTTCCGTACCGAGGCGGAGGCCGTCGCGCTGGCCAACGACACCGAGTACGGCCTCGCCGGCGCGGTGTGGACCTCCGACCCGGGCCGCGGCCGCCGCGTGGCGGGCCGGCTGCGCCACGGCACCGTCTGGATCAACGACTTCCACCCCTACCTCCCGCAGGCCGAGTGGGGCGGCTTCGGCAAGTCCGGCACCGGACGCGAACTGGGCCCCTCGGGCCTGGCCGAGTACCGGGAGACCAAGCACGTGTACCAGAACCTCGCCCCCCGCCCCCTGCGCTGGTTCGCGGGCTGAAGGAGGAACAGAGCGATGAACACCCCCACGCATCCCCCCMCCCCCGCCCCCGCGGAGCAGGAGTACGACTACGTCGTCGTCGGCGGCGGCACCGCCGGCTCGGTGATCGCCTCCCGCCTGACCGAGGACCCCGACGTCAGCGTCGCCGTCATCGAGGGCGGCCCCAGCGACGTCGACCGCCCCGAGGTGCTCACCCTGCGCCGCTGGACGGGTCTGCTCGGCGGCGAGCTCGACTACGACTACCCCACCACCGAGCAGCCCCGCGGCAACTCGCACATCCGCCACAGCCGCGCCCGCGTCCTCGGCGGCTGTTCCTCCCACAACACCCTCATCGCCTTCAAGCCGCTCCCGTCCGACTGGGACGAGTGGGAACGGTCGGGAGCCGAGGGCTGGAACGCGGCCGCCATGGACCCGTACTTCGACAAGCTCCTGAACAACATCGTCCCGGTGCACGAGAAGGACCGCAACGCCATCGCGCGCGACTTCGTCGACTCCGCGCAGACCGCCCTGGGCGTCCCGCGCGTCGAGGGGTTCAACGCGAAGCCCTTCCACGAGGGTGCCGGCTTCTTCGACCTCGCCTACCACCCGGAGGACAACAAGCGCTCCTCCGCGTCGGTGGCCTACCTCCACCCCGTCATGGACGAACGCCCCAACCTCCGGATCCTCCTGGAGACCTGGGCCCACCGCCTCGAACTCGACGGCACCCGCGCGCGCGGCGTCCACGTACGCGCCAAGGACGGGACGGAGTCCCTGGTCACCGCACGCCGCGAGGTACTGGTGTGCGCCGGAGCCGTCGACACCCCGCGGCTGCTGCTGCACTCGGGCATCGGCCCGCGCGCCGACCTGGAGGCCCTCGGCATCACCCCGCTGCACGACCTGCCCGGAGTCGGGGAGAACCTGCTCGACCACCCCGAATCGGTGATCGTCTGGGAGACCGACGGCCCGATACCCGAGAACTCCGCGATGGACAGCGACGCCGGGCTGTTCGTCCGGCGCGACCCCGACTCCGCCGGGCCCGACCTGATGTTCCACTTCTACCAGGTCCCCTTCACGGACAACCCCGAGCGCATCGGCTACGAACGCCCCACGCACGGGGTGTCGATGACCCCGAACATCCCCAAGCCCCGCAGCCGCGGCCGCCTCTACCTGACCAGCGCTGACCCCGAGGTCAAACCGGCCCTGGACTTCCGCTACTTCACCGACGAGGACGACTACGACGGCCGGACCCTGGTGGACGGCATCAAGCTCGCCCGCGAGATCGCCGCGACCCCGCCGCTGGCCGGTTGGCTCAAGCGCGAGGTGTGCCCCGGCCCGGAGATCACCGGCGACGAGGAGCTGAGCGCCTACGCCCGCTCCGTCGCGCACACCGTCTACCACCCCGCAGGAACCTGCCGGATGGGCGCCGTCGACGACCCCGGCGCCGTGGTGGGACCGGACCTGAAGATCCGCGGACTCGAAGGCATCCGCATCGCGGACGCCTCCGTCTTCCCGACGATGCCCGCGGTCAACCCGATGATCGGAGTGCTCATGGTCGGCGAGAAGGCAGCCGAGCTGCTGGCCCGGGAAGGCGGTACCCGATGAACACCGCCCCCGCCGCCGCATCCCCCACCGCCACCCCCTCGGCACCCCCCGTCTTCGCCGTGGACGGCCTCTGGAAGGTCTTCGGCCCCGAGAAGGCCGCCGCCCGGGTCCCCGGCTCCGCCGACGCCACCGGCCTGTCCGCCGCCGAACTGCGCGAGCGCACCGGCTGCACCGCCGCCGTCCGCGACGTCACCTTCGACGTCCGCAAGGGCGAGGTCTTCGTCGTGATGGGCCTGTCCGGCTCCGGCAAGTCCACCCTCGTACGCTGCCTCACCCGGCTCATCGAACCCACCGCCGGAAGCCTGGCCATCGACGGCGAGGACGTCCTCGCCATGGACGCCGCCCGGCTGCGCTCCCTGCGCCGCCACCGCGCCGCCATGGTCTTCCAGCACTTCGGCCTCCTCCCGCACCGCAACGTCCTGGACAACGTCGCGTACGGACTGGAGATCCAGGGTGTCGGCCGCGGCGACCGCCGGGACAAGGCCGCCGAACTCGTCGCCAAGGTCGGCCTCGAAGGACTGGAGCAGCGCCGCCCCGGCCAGCTCTCCGGAGGCCAGCAGCAGCGCGTCGGCCTGGCCCGCGCCCTCGCCGCCGACCCCGAGGTGCTGCTGTTCGACGAGCCGTTCAGCGCGCTCGACCCCCTCATCCGGCGCGAGATGCAGGAGGAGGTCGCCCGGCTCCACCACGAGGAGGGCCGCACCATGGTCTTCATCACCCACGACCTCGCCGAGGCCCTGCGCCTGGGCGACCGGATCGCGCTGATGCGCGACGGCCGCATCGTGCAGCTCGGCACGCCCGAGGAGATCGTCGGCTCGCCCGCCGACGACTACGTACGGGACTTCGTCCGCGACGTCCCCCGCGAGCAGGTGCTCACCGTCCGCAGCGCGATGCGCCCCGCAGCCGCGGGCGAAGCGGAGCGGGGGCCTGCACTGGCCCCGGCCACCACCGTGGTCGAAGCCATCCAGGCCGTCGCCCGCAGCGGCGGCCCGGCCCGGGTCGTCGACCACGGYCGCTGCCTGGGCGTGGTCGACGACGCCGGACTGCTCGCCGTCGTGGCCGGACTCCCGGCCGGCACCGGACGGGGGGTGGCGGCATGACCCGCCCGGCCCGTCCCGCGGCCCCCGCCCCCGACGCGCGGAGGTGGTGCGCGTGACCGCGACCCCGACCCACACCCCGCCCGACACCCGCGCCGCCACCCGCGCCGCCACCCCTTCGCAGGCCCCGCGGTCCGTCGAACGGTCCTCCGGCCGGAGCTCCGCCGACACCGCGTCCGCTCCCCAGGACCGCCCCCGCAGACCCCTGGCCGCCCTTGCCGCGCGCCGCGGGGTCCTCATCCCGATGGGCCTCGCCGTCGCCCTGCTGATCCCGCTCGCCGTGGCCTTCCCGGGCGCCGGCAGCTGGCCCGCGGCCCTCACGGCCGACTTGTCCGGCCCGCTCGGCCGCGCAGGCGACTGGATCATCGACCACCGCGACAGCCACCCCCTCTTCCTCTACTTCTTCGGCCACATCAGCAACGCCGTCGTGGTGTCCGTACGCGCCGTGTACGTCCTCCTGCTCGCCGCCGGCTGGACCGGGGTCACCGCCCTGGCCGCCCTCGTCGCCTGGCGCCTGGCGGGCATCCGCCTCGCCCTGACCTGCGCCGCCGCCTTCGTCGCCTGCGGCCTGCTCGGCATGTGGGTGCCGACCATGCAGACCCTCGCGCTGATGGCCGTCGCCGTCGCGGCCTCCGTCGTCCTGGGCGCCCTGCTCGGCCTCGCCGCGGGGCTCTCCCCGCGCGCCGACCGCCTCCTGCGTCCCGTACTCGACACCATGCAGATCCTGCCGGCCTTCGCGTACCTGCTGCCGATGGTGCTCGTCTTCGGCATCGGCGTACCCGCCGCGGTCCTCGCCACCGTCGTCTACGCCGCGCCCCCCATGGCCCGCCTCACCGCCCTCGGCCTGCGCGACGCCGACGCGGGCGTCCTGGAAGCAGCCGCCTCGCTCGGCGCCACCGGACGCCAGCGCCTGCTGACCGCCCGCCTCCCGCTCGCGCGCCGACAGCTCCTGCTCGGCGTCAACCAGGCCATCATGACGGGCCTGTCCATGGCCGTCATCGCCTCCGTGATCGGCGCGGGCGGCCTCGGCGACCGCGTCTACCAGGCCCTCGCCTCCGTCGACGTCGGCGCGGCCCTGGCCGCGGGCATCCCGATCGTGCTGCTCGCCGTCGTACTGGACCGCACCGCCGACGCCGCGGGCCGCCGGATCGGCGCCACCCCCGTGCCCGCCCGCGAACAGCACCTGCTGCGGCGGGTGTTCTCCGGCTGGTACGGCCGGCTGCTCACCTTCCTCGTGGCGGTGGCCGCCGCCGTCGCGGGCCGCGTCGCCGGAAGCTCCCTGTGGCCCGGGTCCTGGACCGTCCCCCTCGCCGACCCGGTGAACTCGGCCGTCGCCTGGATGACCGGCCACCTCTACTCGGGCGTCCCCGTCGTCGGCGGCACCGCCGACTGGGCCGCCCGGTTCACCGGCTGGATCCTCGACCCGCTGCGCTCCGGACTCCAGGCCGCCCCCTGGTGGCTGCTCCTCCTGCTGACCTGCGCACTCGCCCTCCTGGCGGGCACCTGGCGCACCGCACTCACCGCGGTCCTCGCCCTGAGCGCCGTCGGAGTGCTCGGCGTGTGGGAAGCCTCCCTCGACACCCTCTCCCAGGTCCTGGCCGCCGTCGCGGTCACGCTCGTACTCGGCTTCGCGATCGCCGTGGGCGCCGCGCGCAGCGCCCGGGCGGAGCGGCTGCTGCGGCCCGTCCTCGACGTGTGCCAGACCCTGCCGCAGTTCGTCTACCTCATCCCCGTGGTCGCGCTGTTCGGCGTCGGCCGCGCACCGGCCGCCGCGGCCGCCGTGGTGTACGCGCTGCCGGCCGTCGTACGGATCACCGCACAGGGCCTGCGCGAGGTGGACCCGACCGTCGTGGAATCCGTCCGCTCGCTCGGCGCGACCCGCTCGCAACTGCTGCGACAGGTCCAGCTGCCCCTCGCCCGACCCGCGTTGCTCCTGGCCGTCAACCAGGCCGTGGTCCTCGTCCTCGCCGTCGTCATCATCGGCGGCCTGGTCGGCGGTGGCGCGCTCGGCTACGACGTCGTCCTCGGCCTCGCCCAGGGCGACCTCGCCACCGGCCTGGTGGCCGGGGCCGCGATCGTCTGCCTCGGCCTGCTGCTCGACCGCCTCACCCAGCCCGCGAAGGAGGCCTGACATGCGTGACGCACACCCCCGGCGCCCCCTCGGCCGCCACGCCGCGGCCGTACTCGCCGCCACGACCGCCCTCGCCGCCCTCACCGGCTGCGGGGCGGCCGACATGACCCGCCAGTCCTCCCCGTACGCCGCGGCACAGGGCGCGAAGACCGTCACCCTCTCCGTCCAGTCGTGGGTCGGCGCCCAGTCGAACACCGCCGTCGCCGCCTACCTCCTCGAACACGAGCTGGGCTACCGCGTGGACACCGTCCAGGTCGACGAGGTCCCCGCCTGGGACGCCCTCAGCCAGGGCCGCGTCGACGCGATCCTGGAGGACTGGGGCCACCCCGAGCAGGAGAAGCGGTACGTCGAAGGGAAGAAGACCATCACCCCCGGCGGGGACCTCGGGGTGACGGGCCACATCGGCTGGTTCGTCCCCACCTACTTCGCCGAGGCCCATCCCGACGTCACCGACTGGAAGAACCTCGACAAGTACGCCGACCTGCTGCGCACGCCGGAGAGCCGGGGCAAGGGCCAGCTGATGGACGGCTCCCCGTCCTACGTCACGAACGACAAGGCGCTGGTCAAGAACCTGGGCCTCGACCTCGAAGTCGTCTTCGCCGGCTCCGAGGCCGCGCAGATCACCCAGATCAAGCAGTTCGCGAAGGAGCACAAGCCCTTCCTGACGTACTGGTACGAGCCCCAGTGGCTCTTCGAGCGCGTCCCGATGACCGAGGTGAAACTCCCCGAGTACACCGAAGGCTGCGCCGACGATCCGCAGAAGGTGGCCTGCGCCTACCCGCACACACCGCTGCAGAAGTACCTGAACACGCGCTTCGCGCACTCGGGCGGCAAGGCGGCCGACTTCCTGAAGAAGTTCCACTGGACCAAGGCGCAGCAGAACGAGGTGTCCCTGATGATCGCCGAGGAGAAGCTCTCGCCGCAGCAGGCGGCGAAGAAGTGGGTGGAGCGCAACGAGAGCGTGTGGAAGCCCTGGCTGACCTGACGTCCGCGTACCGGCCAGCGGCCCGCCCGGTGACCGGCTCAGGTGCCGAGCGGGTGGCCGGTCGTCGCGTCCACGTGGTCGGGGACCTCCTCGTGGCGATCGCCCACGGTCGGCGTCCCGGTGGGCTCGAACAGCAGGATGGCCGCGCCGGACGGAGCATGGGGCTTGTGCTCCGTACCCCGGGGAACGGTGAAGACCGACCCCCGCGGGAGCAGGACCGTACGCTCCCCGGCGGGCTCGCGCAGGGAGATGTGCAGCTCCCCGTCCAGGACCAGGAAGAACTCGTCGGTGTCGTCGTGGACGTGCCAGAGGTGTTCGCCCTCGACCTTGGCGACGCGGACGTCGTAGTCGTTGACCCGCGTGACGATACGCGGGCTCCACAGGGCGTCGAAGGAGGCCAGGGCCTCGCTGAGGGAAATGGGTCCGTTGCTCATGGGCTCATCCTGGGGCGTGACGCACGGTCGGTGTGAGTGCTAGGAATTGCACATGCCGAAAGAATCCTCGCAAGGGGTGCGCGCGGCCGGCGCGCACCGGGTCGTCGTGATCGTGGACGAGAACTCGAACCCGTTCGAGCTCAGCTGCGCGATCGAGGTCTTCGGCCTGCGCAGACCCGAGCTCGGCCGTGACCTCTACGACTTCCGGCTCTGCTCTCCCGTGCCCCGCACCCCGATGCGGGACGGGTTCTTCACCCTCACCGGAGTCGCCGGTCTGGAAGCGGCCGACGAGGCCGACACCCTGATCGTCCCCAACCGCCCCGACGTCGAGGTGCCCCGCCGGCCCGCCGTGCTCGACGCCGTCCGACGGGCGCACGCGCGCGGTGCGCGCCTGATCGGCTTCTGCAGCGGCGCCTTCACCCTGGCCGAGGCCGGAGTCCTCGACGGGCGCCGGGCCACCGCGCACTGGCAGTGGGCCGATTCCTTCCGGGACCGCTTCCCTTCCGTCCACCTCGAACCGGACGTGCTCTTCGTGGACGACGGTGACATCCTCACCGCCGCCGGGAGCGCGGCCGCGCTCGACCTCGGGCTGCACGTGGTCCGCCGCGACCACGGCGCGGAGGTCGCCAACTCCGTGAGCCGGCGGCTGGTCTTCGCGGCGCACCGCGACGGCGGGCAGCGCCAGTTCGTGGAGCGCCCCGTCCCCGACCTGCCGGACGAGTCCCTGGCGCCCGTCCTGGTCTGGGCCCAGGAACGGCTGGACACGGTGCTGACCGTGTCCGACCTCGCGGCGCGTGCGGCGGTCAGTCCGGCGACGCTGCACCGCCGCTTCCGGGCCCAACTGGGGACGACGCCCTTGTCGTGGCTCACGGGGGAACGGCTCGCCCTCGCATGCCGGTTGATCGAGCGGGGCGAGTCCCGCTTCGAGGTGGTCGCGCGGCGGAGCGGGCTCGGCACCGCCGCCAACCTGCGCGCCCTGATGCGCCGCGAGACCGGCGTCGCTCCGTCGGTGTACCGGCGCCGGTTCGGCGCCGGGGCGAGGTGACGGCGGGACGACCGGTCGGCGCGCCGCGCGCGCCGGAGTGGCGGGCGCGCCGGACCTCTCACACCGTTTTGATGCCGCCGCCTTCGACGTGGTGGTCGGCGCCGGTCACGCTGGCCGCGCGGTCCGAGACGAGGAAGGCGACGACGGAGGCGACCTCGGCGGGTTCGACCATCCGGCCGGTGGTCATTCCCATCGCCGCCGGCACACCGGACACGAAATCGCGGTGTCCGACGCCGTTCGCCTCGGCGAGGCGGGCGCCGAAGCCGTCGGCGTCCTCCCACATGCCGGTTCGTGTCGGCCCCGGGGAGACCGTGTTCACGCGTACGCCCCTGGGGCCGAACTCCTCGGACAGCGCCTTGCCGAACGCGTTGAGGCCCGCTTTCGCGACGCCGTACTCGATGGGACCCGTGCCCGGCACGCGGGCGCTCATCGACGAGATGTTCACCACCGAACCACGGCGTTCCAGGATGCTCGGCAGCAGCCGTCGGGTGACGCGTACCGTCCCGAACAGGTTGACCTCGAAACTCTTTGCCCACAGGGCGTCGTCCGTGGCGAGGAACCCGTTCAGGGTGAACTCGTCCCCTCCACCCAGGTTGTTGACCAGGATGTCCACGCCGCCGAGTGCCGCGAGCGCCTGCGTCCCCAGTTCCTCGGCGCCCTCCGGAGTGCTCAGGTCGACCGCGACCGCGTGGGCGCCGGTTTCCTTCAGTTCGGCCGTGACCGTGCGGGCCGCACCGACCACGCGGACCCCCTCGGCGACGAGCTGCCGGGTGATCGCGAGGCCGACGCCCCGGCTCGCCCCGGTCACGACGGCGGCCTTGCCCGCGAGATCGAGCTCCATGTCGGACTCCTCTTCTTCGAAGTTTTTGAACCTCAGGTACAAAACAAGCCCATAAAAAATGGGGACGGGCCGTCGCCGTGCGCCGCCGGACTACAGGGCACCCATCGCCGCGTCCACGACCTGCCGCAACCGCGTGCCGTCCCGGTCGGTCTTCGCCAGCACCCGCATGCCGATCACCGTCGCGAGCAGCCAGGCGGCCACCGCCGCCGCATCGCGCCCGCCGTCGATCTCGCCGGCCCGCTGGCCCGCCTCGACGGTCGCCCGGAACGCGCTCTCCGTCCGCGCGAACATCATGCGTACGGTGTCGGCCGTCCCGGTGTCCGAAGGGGCGGACTCGGCGGCGGTGTTGACCGCCATGCATCCGCGTCGGTCCGGGTCGCCCAAGTCGAGTTCGACCAGTGCCTCCAGCGCGCCCCGCAGCCGGTCCCTCGCAGAGCCGGGGTGGTCGAGGAGCGCCTCCAGCCATGCGGCCTGCGAGTCCCGGTAGCGCGCGAGGGCCCGTTCGAACAAGGCGTGCTTGCTGCCGAAGGCGTTGTAGAGGCTGCCCTTGCCGATGCCGATCTCGTCCACGAGGTCCTGAGGCGTCGTCGCCGCGTACCCCTTGCGCCAGAACACGCTCATCGCGCGCTCCACCGCCACGTCCGGATCGAACTGCTTCGGCCTGCCCATGGTGTTCACCGTAGCAGTGTTTTTGACCTTGAGTTCAAATATCCGTCGATTCCCTGGCGCCTCGGGCCGCCCCCGTGGCTGGGCCATCCGAGAGGCCTGCCGCCCTCGTCCGGCATGGCACCCGGGCCCGCGGCTCCGCGGGGAGGAGGCTGGTGCCCCCGATCATGCAGGAGGGGTCTGTGAAGGAGCCCGGCTCGCGAGGGACCCGAGCGCCGGCATCCGGCGGGGCGGGCCGAGAAGCCGCCGGGCCGGCCGGGGTCGTGGGCATCGGACTCGCTGCCGTGCTGACCTTCGCGCTCGCCCAGGGCTCCTGGCAGTGGTTCGCCACGTTCATCGGTGCGACGCTCCTGGCGGTGATCCTCGCCTTCCAGGGACGGCCGCCGTGGATGCCCGGCATCAGGACCGGGTACACGCGCAACCTGGTCGCGTACTCGCTGGTCGTCGGTCTGTGCGTGGCGATCGTGCTGGCCCCCATGCTCCAGCGCTGGGCCTGGCTGTTCCCCATGCCGGGCACCCGCAGCGGTTGCCTGGAGATGGGCAGGTACGAAGCCCTCCTCACGGAGGCCGCGCTGGCGGACCTGGCCGGCCGCGACGGCGCCGCTCTGGCCTACGCCCAGGCGAACCAGAGCGGGAAGGCCGTCGCCGACTGCCTGGCGGCCACGACGACCCTGTGGCTTCCCCTCTACGGAGCCGGGGCGGCCGTGCTGGTCGGGGCCGTCGCATGGTTCCGCGACCGGGCTCGCGCGCGGCGGGACCCCCGGTCCGCCCCCGTCCCGACAGGAGCGCCGACCACGGGGACCCTCCGGGACGGCGCGGCGTAGTCCGCACCGGGCACGCGGTGGGTCGGTGTCCGGTGGGCCCGCTCACAGGGCGCGGATGCCGGCGATCAGGGCGAAGCCCCGTCGGCGGGCGAAGGCACCGCGTACGGGCGGAGGACCATGAGGGAGTCTTCCGGGGTCGCCACCATGGCGAAGGGGAAGCGGTCGAGATCGAGACAGAGCGCGACGTCGTCCGGATGGACTCCCTGGCGTACGCCCTCGGCCAGCTCGGCGGCGGCGCGTGACGCGCCGGCGCGGCGGAGGAACCCGGCCGGATCCGTCCCGGACCCGGTGGCCCGCCCGGCAATGTACTGGGCGCACGCCAGGTCCTCATCGGCCCGGCCGTCCTCGCCGGTGACCACGAACGTGACGCTGTCGCACCCGCGTGCCCGCAGGAGCCGGGCCGTTGCCTCCGCCACCACGAAGCCGGCGCACAGCACCAGCGACGCGTCCCTGACCGCGAGGGCGCCGACCGTCCCCGCCGTGGTCTTCTGCACCACGGTCCGCCCACCCAGGTCGACCGAGCGCAGCAGGCCCGGCGAGTTGACCAGGTCGAACCCGGGCGCGGCCGGACCGTCCTTGAGCGCCACCCAATCCGGGTGACGGGCCTTGAGCGCCAGGGCGTCGTCCAGGGACTCGGCCAGAACCATCTTCTCCGCCCCCCGGGCAAAGGCCCAGGCGGCCACGGTGTAGGCGCGCATGACGTCGATCACGACCGCCACGGAGGGGGTTCCGTCCAGATCGGAGATGCCGAGGAAACGAGCGTCCATGCCGGTCATGATCGTCTGCACCCGCGCCGAAGTTCCCGAATGGTGGTGTGCGTCACATCTGCCGCCCGGGTCCGAGCCGGTGGCGATGTGCCGCGGGCCGGCCCACGGTGTGGGCCGGCCCGGGGGTCAGGTCAGGTTGGTCTCGCAGGACGCGATCGGGGCACCGCGAGCGGTGTCTCAGGCCGTGGCGGGTGCAGAGGCCTCGGGGGCCGCGGGCCCCGTTTCGTCGGCGGGGTGGGGGATGCGGTGCAGCCCCCTGCGGTCGTAGAGGCGGGTGACGGCGAAGCCGAAGGCCAGTGCGGCGACCAGGGCGATGCCCATGGAGGCCCACGCCCGGGTCAGCCCGGCGTCGGCCTGGGCGCCGTAGTACAGCAGGGAACGCAGGCCCTCGGTGATCTGGCGCAGCGGCTCGAATTCGGAGAGGACGCGGAAGAACCCGGGCAGCGCCTGGACCGGCACGGTGGCGCCGGAGGAGGGGACGGCCATCGCGACGAAGACGATGGTGGCCAGCAGCATGCCGGGGGTGCCGAAGGCCGCGAACAGGGCCAGGCTGCCGATGCCGACGACCGCGATGGTCGAGACCGAGTAGAGCCACAGCAGGCCGAGGTGGGAGGCGTCCATGTCGAGGATGCCGACCGTGGCGACCTCGACCAGGGTGCCCATGACCAGGGAGAGTCCGAGCATGAGCGCCGTGCCGATGGCGAGCGTGCGGACGCGGCTGGTGTGCTGGACGGGTTCGCGCTTGCGGAACGGCCCGAAGTCGGTGTGCAGGTAGCCGAGCGCCGTGTCGACCTGGGAGTTGACCACGTTGGCGCCGAGCATGCCGCAGACGACCAGGACCAGTGCGTAGTAGAAGGCGCTCAGGCCCATGGCACTGCGGGACCCGACGGGGTGGCCGTCGGCGACGGTGACGGTGACCGGGTCCGCCAGCTTCAGCTGGGCGGCCGTCGGGAGCGGGGTCTTCTGGGCCGCGGCCTGCTTGAGGAGTTCCTGGCCGATGTGGGCGGAGGCGGCGTGGGCGGCCTTCTGGGCGGCCTGGGAGGACATCGAGGAGCCGATGCTGCCGGCGGCCTGGTTCGTCAGCACGGTCAGGGTCGGCGGGGCGGCCTTGCCCTGGGGTGCGGGCTGCGCGGAGGTGAGCGCGGCCACCGTGGCGGAGAAGTCCTTGGGTATGACGAGGGCGCCGAAGACCTTGCCCCGGCCGAGCCGCTTGTCGGCCTCCTCGCGGCTGACGACCTGCCAGTCGAAGCTCTTGTCGCCCTCGGCGGCCTTCTGGATGCCCGCGACGACCTGGTCGCCCAGGTTGACGTGGCGGCCGCCCGCGTCGGCGCCGCTGTCGGCGTTGACCAGCGCCACGGGCAGGTCGCGCAGGTTGCCCTTGGGATTGACGTTGCCGCCCACGTAGAGCAGGGCGAACAGGATCGAGACCACTGCGGCGATGAGTCCCGTTCCGATCCACAGCCGGGGTCGGCGGAGAACGGAGGGGGGCGTGGGTTGAGGCATCGATTCTCCGGTGCGGTGCGGCTGCGTTCCTGAGCTGGATACTGAAAGTATCCAGCTACTGGATAGTGGCAGTATCTTGTTGTGGTGTCCAATCGCCGACGACGGACACCGGACGGGCACCGCATGACCGGCAGGGAGGCCGTATGAAGATCTCGGAGCTCAGCCGGCGGACCGGCGTACCGGTCGCCAGCATCAAGTACTTCCTGCGTCAGGGGCTGCTGCCCGCCGGGCGGGCGACCGCCGCGACCCTCGCCGAGTACGGGGAGGAGCACGCGCAGCGACTGCGCCTGATCAAAGCGCTGACCACGCTCGGCGGCCTCTCCATCGCCGCCACCCGTGACGTGCTCGGGGCCGTCGACCAGGCCCACACCTCCGAGGGCGCCCTCGGCGCGGTCAGCTACGCCCTTCCGGTGCCGGTGGCGGCCCAGAGTGCCGCGGCCGACGAGGCGGAAGCCGAGGCCGCGGCGACCGCCGAGGCCGAGGTGTCGGAGCTGCTCGTGGCCCTGGACTGGCGGGCGCCGGACACGTCACCGCACGTGGAGGGGCTCGCGGTGGCGCTGAAGGAGCTGCGGCGGCTGGACGCGCAGTACGCCCCGGGCGAGCTCGCCGCCTACGCGAGGCTGGCCGAATCGGTGGCCCGGCTGGACCTGGAGCGGGCGGCGGGCCTCGACGACCCGGTGGCGCTGGCCGAGCGGGCGGTCATCGTCTTCGCGATCTGCGCCCCGGTGTTCGAGCTGCTGCGGCGTCTCGCCCAGGAGGACCAGGTCCGGCGCCGGGTCGCGGCCGAGGGGACGGCCTTCCGGACGAGCGGGGGGCCCACGGCCCCCGAGCCGCAGGACGGTTCCTCGCCCGCTACTTCGGGTCGGTGTTGAACCTGGCGGTCGACCAGAGGTAGCCGAGGACGGTGAGGCCGAGGCACCAGGCGACGGCGAGCCAGCCGTTGTTGCCGATCTCGGTGCCGAGGAGGAGGCCGCGGAGGGTTTCGATGGCGGGGGTGAAGGGCTGGTAGTGGGCGATGGGCTGGAACCAGCCGGGCATGGAGGTGACGGGGGTGAAGGCGCTGGAGAGCAGGGGCAGCAGGATCAGTGGCAGCGCGGAGTTGCTGGCGGCCTCGGCGTTGGGGCTGACCAGGCCCATGCCGACGGCGATCCAGGTGAGTGCCAGGGCGAAG
>NZ_JBFRER010000077.1:0-33354 GCF_052114405.1 Streptomyces sp. M-16
AGCGGGCGGCGAGGGCGTCCGAGCGGGCGGCCCGCGCCTCCGGGCGGGCCGCCGGGGTCCGCGGTGCGGCGGCCGGGGTCGGCGCCGCCTCCGTCGAGCAGGTGCTGTGCGCGCTGTTCGGGGAGGTGATCGGCCTCGACGGGCCGGTGGCCCCGGACGCCAACTTCTTCTCCGAGGGCGGGCATTCCATGATGGGGGTGCGCCTGGTGAACCGGATCCGGGCCACGCTCGGGCTGGAGGCCCGGATCCGGGACCTGTTCCTCGCGCCGACCCCCGCCGAGCTGGCGCTGCGGCTGGGCCGGGAGGCCGCGCCGGCCGGGCGGCCCGCGCTGGCCCCGGCGGCGGACCGGCCGGAGCGGGTCCCGCTGTCGTACGCGCAGCGCCGGCTGTGGTTCGTGGACCAGCTCCAGGGGCCGGGCCCGTCGTACAACATCCCCTTCGCACTGCGCCTGGAACGGCCCCTGGACCCGGCGGTGCTGGCGGAGGCGCTGGCCGACGTCGCCGAGCGGCACGAGGTGCTGCGCACCGTGTACCCGGCGGTCGACGGCCGGCCGTACCAGCGGGTGTGCGAGGGGGCGAGGCCTCCTCTGGAACTGGTCACCGCGCCGGAGGGGGGTCTGGAGGCTGCGGTGGACGCCGCCGCCGGGCACGTGTTCGCGCTGGCGACCGACCTTCCGCTGCGGGCCACGCTGATCGGCTGCGGGGAGGAGCAGGTCCTGGTGGTGCTGGTCCACCACATCGCCGCCGACGGCTGGTCCGCGGGGCCGCTGTTCGACGACCTGGCCGAGGCCTACGGGGCCCGGCTCGGCGGGTCGGCGCCCGGCTGGGAGCCGCTGCCGGTGCAGTACGCGGACTACACCCTGTGGGAGCGGGCCGCCCTGGAGGGCGGGGCCGCGGCCGAACACCTGGCCTTCTGGGAGCGGACCCTGGCGGACGCCCCGCCGGTCCTTGAGCTTTCCGCCGCCCGGACCAGGCCGGCCGAGGCCTCGCACCGGGGCGCGGCGACGCCCCTGGAAGTGGACGCCGCCACGCACACCCGGCTGGAGCGCCTGGCCCTGGAGCACGGGACCACCCTGTTCACGGTGGTGCAGGCGGCCCTGGCCGCGACCTTGACCCGGCACGGCGCGGGCACCGACCTGCCGCTGGGCACGGTGGTCGCGGGCCGTGACGACGAGGCCCTGAACGACCTGGTCGGCTTCTTCGTCAACACGCTCGTGCTGCGCTGCGACACCTCGGGGAACCCGCGCTTCTCCGAGCTGGTCGGCCGGGTCCGGGAGACGGGACTGGCCGCCTACGCCCATCAGGAACTCCCCTTCGACCTGGTCGTCGAGCACCTCAACCCGCAGCGCTCCACGGCCCGCCACCCGCTGGTGCAGGTGATCGTGCAGGTGCACCCGGCGGAGCGGCGGACCCCGGTGGGCGGCGCGCTGGCCGGGACCCCGCTGGGGACGGCCTCCGGGTTCACCAAGTTCGACCTGACCCTGTCGCTGCGCGAGACCCGGGACGCCGACGGGGCCCCGGGCGGGCTGGAGGGCGTACTGGAGTACGCGACCGACCTGTACGACCCGGGCACGGCGGCGGTGCTCGCCGGGCACGTGGCGCGCACCCTGCGGTCGGTGGCCGCGGATCCCGCGCAGCGGATCGGGGACGTGGAGCTGCTGTCGCACGAGGAGGGGCTGCGGCTGGCCGCCTACAACGACACCGCCGTCCCGGGCGCCGCGTGCGGCCTGGCGCACGAACGGTTCGCGGAGCAGGCCCGGCGCACGCCGGGGAGGACCGCCGTCTCCTACGGGGACGAGACCCTGACGTACGCCGAGCTGGACGCGCGGGCCAACGCGCTGGCGCACCGGCTGGTCGAGGCGGGCGTGGGCCGGGACGCGGCGGTGGGACTGCTGCTGGAGCGCACCCCGTACCTGCCGGTGGCGGCGCTGGCGGTGCTCAAGTGCGGGGCGGCGTACGTACCGCTGGATCCGCGGCTGCCCGACGCCCGGGTGGACATGATCATGGAGGACGTGGGCGCGCGGGTGCTGCTGGTCCGGGAGGAGCACGCGGAGCTGCCCCAGGTCGCCCGCCAACTCACCTCCGGTGTGAGGGTGTTGTCGGTGGACGCCCCGGTGGCGGGCTATCCGGGAACGGATCCGGGGATCGCGGTGGGCGAGGACGCCCTGATGTACGTGATGTTCACCTCCGGGTCCACGGGCCGCCCCAAGGGCGTCGGCGTCACCCACCGCAACGTGGTGGAGCTGGTCACCGACCGCTGCTGGGACCTGGCCCACCACCGCCGGATGCTGGTCCATTCGGCGATCGGCTTCGACGCCTCCACCTACGAGCTGTGGGTCCCGCTGCTGGGCGGGGGCCAGTTGGTGATCGCCCCGGGCGACGGCACCGACGTCGCCGAACTGGACCACACCATCCGCACGCACCGGGTGTCGGCGGCCTACTTCACCATGGGGCTCTTCCACGTCATGGCGGACGAGGGCCTGGACACCCTCAAGCTCCTCGACGAGGTGTGGACCGGCGGGGACGTCGCGTCCCCGAGCGCGCTCCAGCGGGTCCTGGAGCACTGCCCGGAGACCGTGCTCGTCCACTCGTACGGCCCCACCGAGACCACCTTCGCCTCGCACCACCAGCGCTTCCCGCTCACCGAGCGGGAGGTGCGCGGGGTGTACCTGGGCGCGGCCCTGGACAACACCCGGGTGCACGTCCTGGACGAACGGCTGCGGCCCGTCCCGGTGGGCGTCCCCGGCGAGATGTACATCGCCGGTACGCAGGTGGCCCGCGGCTACGTCGGCCGGCCCGGCCTGACGGCGGAGCGGTTCGTCGCGGACCCCTTCGCCGCGGACGGCGGCCGGATGTACCGCACGGGCGACCTGGTGCACTGGACGGCCGGGGGCGAACTGCGGTTCATCGGGCGGGCCGACGGCCAGATCAAACTGCGCGGCTTCCGCATCGAGCCCGGTGAGATCGAGGAGACCCTGGCCCGCCATCCCGGGGTCGGCCAGGTCGCCGTGGTGGTCTTCGAGGACGGACCGGGCGGCAAGCGCCTGGTCGCCTACGCCGTCCCGCGCGCCGGGCACACCCTGACGGACGCCGGGCTGCTGCGCTGGGCGGCGGAGGAACTGCCCGAGCACATGGTCCCGTCGGCGGCGGTGCTCCTGGACGCCATCCCGCTCACGGTCAACGGCAAGCCCGACCGCAAGGCCCTGCCGGCGCCCGCCGCCGCACCGCGCGGCACCGGGCCTGCGGCGCGCACCCCGCGCGAGGAGGTGCTGTGCGGGCTGTTCGCCGAGATCCTGGGGGTGGAACGGGTCGGCATCGACGACAACTTCTTCGCGCTGGGCGGGCATTCGCTGCTCGGGGTGCGGCTGGTGAGCCGGATGCGGACGGTCCTCGGGCTGGAGCGCGGCGTGCGCGACCTGTTCCGCACGCCGACGGTGGCCGGGCTGCTGGGCGACGAACCGAGCGGCTTCGACCCGATGGGGGTGGTGCTGCCGCTCCAGCCGGGGGGTTCGCGGCCACCGCTGTTCTGCATCCACCCGGGAACGGGCGTGGGCTGGCCGTACGCGGGCCTGGCCCGGCACCTGGGGCCGGACCAGCCGCTGTACGCGATCCAGGCGCGGGCCCTGAGCGAGCTGGGCCACTCCCCCGCGTCCGTGGAGGAGATGGTGGAGGACTACCTCCCGCTGATCCGGGAGGTCCAGCCGCACGGCCCGTACCGCTTCCTGGGCTGGTCGTTCGGCGGTACGGTCGCCCACGCGCTCGCCGTCCGCCTCGCCGCTCTGGGCGAACGCACCGACCTCCTCGCGATGATGGACGTGCACCTGCTGCCGACCGAGCCCGAGCGGCGGCGGATGACCCCGGCGCAGAAGCGGGACATGCTCGTCGGCGACGCCACCGACGAGCCCGAGGACGCCCCGTTCGACGTGGACGCGCTGATCGGTCTGGTCCGGCTGAAGGACCCGGTCCTCGGCGCCTTCTCCGACGCGGAGATCCGCTCGGTCATCGGCGCCTCCGTCGACCACGCCGAAATCATGAACCTGTACGCCCCGCGCCCCGTCGCCACCGATCTCCTCTTCCTGGCGGCCATCGAGGACGGGGAAACGGAAAACAACCTCGCCCAGAACTGGATTCCCTATGTGGACGGCAGCGTGGAAAATCACGTCATCGGCGTCCCGCACACCAGAATGGGCGAACCGGAACCTCTCGCACTGATCGGCCGTATCCTTTCCGAGAAATTGAGGAGCCTGTCATGACCAATCCTTTCGACGACACCGAGGGCACCTTCCGCGTCGTGGTCAACGCCGAGGGCCAGCACGCCCTGTGGCCCGTGTTCGCCGAGGTCCCGGGCGGCTGGGAGGTGGTGTGGGGCGAGGGGACGCGGGCGGACGCCCTCGCGTACGTCGAGGCGAACTGGACGGACATCCGCCCCAGGACCCTGATCGCCCAGTACGCCGGCTGACACCGGCGCCCCTTGCAGGAAAAGCCGTGTCCCGCACTGCGGGACACGGCTTTCCGCATTCCCCGCCGACCCGCCAGGCAATTCCCCGATACTGCCGCAGCAACTTCCCCTCGGCGGGTCCAGAGCTTCCTATATTCATCGTATGCGACGACGTAATATGCACATCCTGCTGAGCGGTACGGCATCGGATTCCCACACCTGGAACCTCGTCTACCTCCAGCTCTTCCTGGAGGAGCTGGGACACCGGGTCCACAACCTGGGCCCCTGCGTGCCGGACCGCCTCCTGGCCGGCGCCTGCGCCGCCGCCGGGCCCGGCCGGCCCGACCTGGTGGTCGTCAGCAGCGTGAACGGACACGGCTACCGGGACGGTCTCGGCGCCGTCCTGGCGCTGCGCCGGGCCGGTGTGACCCTGCCCGTCGCCATCGGCGGGAAGCTGGGCGTCGCCGGGGTCCCGGACCCCCGCCTGCGCCGCCGGCTCCTCGACGCGGGCTGCGACGCCGTCTTCGACGACGGGGACACCGGCGCCCTGCGGGACTTCCTCGACCTCCTCGCGGGCGGCGGCCGGCCCGCCCGGCAGGCCGTGGCATGAGCGGCGGCGCCACCCTCCTGGCCCCCTCGGCGGCTCGGGAACCGGCCGCCCCCGACACCTCCTTCGGCGGATTCGTCGCCCGCGCGGCCGCCTCCGGACAGCTCGTCGTCCAGCCCCGCATGGGCTTCGGCGACCCGCGCCGGATGCGGGACGGCCTGGAGCGCACCAAGGACGCCGTCGCCACCACCGTCGGCACCCTCACCATCGACAGCTACACCCGGGTCGGCGATCAGGACGCCGCCCGTGCCGCACTCGCCGAGGGCACCCCGCTCAACGGCTACCCCATCACCACCCACTCCAGCGGCCTCACGCGGGCCCTGCTGGAGGGCGTACGCGGCCCGGCGTTCCCCGTCCAGGTCCGGCACGGCTCCTCACGTCCCGAAGCCATCGTCCGGGCCCTGGCCGCCGCCGGACTGGACGCCACCGAGGGCGGTCCGGTCTCCTACTGCCTGCCCTACGGGCGCACCCCCCTCGCCGAGTCCGTGGAGAACTGGGCCCGCTCCTGCGAACTGCTGGCCGAGCTGGTCCCCGCCCCGCGGGTGCCGCACCTGGAGAGCTTCGGCGGCTGCATGCTCGGCCAGCTCTGCCCTCCCGGACTGCTGGTGGCCCTGAGCCTGCTGGAAGGGCTGTTCTTCGTCCGGCACGGCATCCGCAGCGTCTCCCTCAGCTACGCCCAGCAGACCGACCCCGCGCAGGACGAGGAGGCGGTCCGCGCCCTGCGCCGCCTCGCCGCCGAGTTCCTGCCGGCGGGCGTGGACCGGCACGTCGTCCTCTACACCTACATGGGCGTCTTCCCGCGGACCGCGCGCGGCGCGACCCGGCTGCTGGAGGCCTCGGCCCGGCTCGCCGTACGGGCCGGGGCGCAGCGGCTGATCGTGAAGACCGCCGCCGAGGCCCACCGGATACCGACCGTGCAGGAGAACGTACGGGCCCTGGAGACGGCCGCGGCCACCGCGGCCCTGTGCGAGCACCCCGCCGATCCGCCCGGCCCGGCCGACGGCGAGGTGTACCGGGAGGCCCGCGCCTTCGTCGAGGCCGTGCTGGACCTGGCCGAGGACCCGGGGCGGGCGCTGCGCACCGCGTTCGCGCGGGGCGTGCTCGACGTCCCGTACTGCCTGCACCCCGACAACGCGGGCCGCTCGCGCAGCTTCGTCGACGCGGACGGGCGGCTGCGCTGGTCCGAGGCCGGGGCGATGCCGGTGRCCCCGTACCGGAAGGCGCCGCCGGGCCGGGCCCTGTCCGCGGCCGGCCTGCTGGTGGCACTGGGCTCGGTGGCCCGGCGCCACGACGGGCCTCGGGCCCGCGCGTGAACACGGCACAGCACGGCCCCACCCCCACCACCATCCCCACCACCCCCTTCGGACGATCGGGAGTCGACATGGACCCGCACACCCCTCCCCCGCTCGGTGAGCACCTGCGGTCACCGCGGCTGCGCTCCGCGATGCTCGTACAGCAGGAAGTCCTCGACGCGGCCCGCCGGTTCCTGCGCGGCGCCGGATTCGTGGAGCTGCTGCCGCCGCTGGTCGGACCGGTCACCGACCCCGGCGGGCGCGGCGCGAAGGCGCTCGACGTGGACTACTACGGACAGCCGTACAAGCTGATGACGAGCGCGATCCTCTACAAGCAGGCCTCGCTGAGGGGCTTCCCCAGACTCTTCTACATCGCGCCGAACGTCCGGGTGGAACCGCCGGAGACGGCGGGAACGGGCCGGCACCTGGTGGAGTTCCACCAGATCGACGTGGAGATGGCGGGCGGCACCCGGCAGGACGCGCAGGAGGTCGCGGCCGGACTGCTGACCCACGTGGTGGACCACGTGTGGACGGCGGTGCCCCACCTGCTGCGCGAACTGGGCCGTGAGGAACTGGACTTCGCGGAGCTGCGGCAGGGCAAGTTCGACGCGCTGACCCACGCGGAGGCCGTGGCCCGGCTGACCGGGCACGGCCATCCGCAGAGCCCAGACGCGGAGATCGACTGGGCGGGCGAGAAGCTGCTCTCCCTGGAGGCGGACCGGCCGTTCTTCGTCAACGACTACCCGAAGGGATCGCGCGGCTTCTACGACCGCGAGGACCCCGGGAACCCGGGCGTGCTGCGCAACTTCGACCTGATCGCGCACGGCGGATACGGAGAGCTGGTCAGCGGCAGCGAGCGGGAGAACCGGTACGCGGCGATCGTGACCCGGATGCGGGAGAGCGGCGAGAACCCGGCCAAGTACGCCTGGTACCTGGAGCTGGCCCGGGAGGGCATCGAACCGAGCGCCGGATTCGGCATGGGCCTGCAGCGCCTCGTCCGGTTCCTGACCGGCCTGGACGCGCTGTGGCAGGTCAGCGCCTACCCGAAGCTGCCGGGGGTGATCGCGCCGTGAGCGGGCTGCGGGCGGACGGGTTCCCACAGGAGGCGGTACGGGCCCGGGCCCGGGCGGGAACGGCCGAGGTGTTCCCGCCGGCCGGGGAGTACGGGAGCGCGCTGTTCGGGGCGGCCCCGGCCACGGCGCCGGACACCGCGGACGCACTGGACGAACTGCGGCTGGTGCCACCGGTGTTCATGCCGAGGCGACTGGAGAAGCTCATCGACCTGGGCCGGGAGCCCTCGTACGAGGACGTCGACCTGCGCACGGGGATCGGCGGATTCACCGCACGGCTCCCGCTGTACCTGTCGGCCTTCGGTTCCACCCGGGCCGGCAGCGGCGACCTCGGCGTGGCCGCCGCCCGGCAGGCGGCACGGCTCGGGATCCCGATGGTGATCGGCGAGAACATGGTCCCCGTGCACGGCTACGGCAGCAGCTCGGCGCTGCTGGAGCGGGTGGCCGCGTACGCCGGGGAACTCCCCGACGGAGTGGGCGGGGTGGTGGTGCAGCAGTCCACCGAGGACGCCGACTCCGAGGTGTGGAACCTCCTCTACAGCGACCCGGGCAGCCGCCCGCTGCGCGACTCGGGCCGCCTCGGCTTCGAACTGAAGGCGGGCCAGGGCGCGAAGCCGGGCCTCGGCGGGATGACCGTGGTCGGCGCGGCGGAAGCCGACCGCCTCGGCGGGCGGTTCGCGGTACGGGACCTGCTGGGCGACCCCGACGGGCGGCTGCTGCGGTGCGCGACCCCGGGGACCTTCACCGAGGAGATCGTGCGCCAGCAGCTGCGGTTCATGCGGAACAACTTCCCGCTGGCCCGCACCTGGGTGAAGTTCCACCCGGGCCGCGACATCGCCCGCGCGGCCGCCACCGCCTGGGCGGCGGGCGCGGACGCCGTCACCGTCGACGGCGCGGAGGGCGGAACCGGCTGGGCGCCCCGGGTGTTCCTCGAAGCGGCCGGACTGCCGCTCGGCGAATGCCTGCGCCGCATCGGCAGCCCGGCCGGCGACCTGCTCGCCTCGGGCCGGATCTGGGAGGGCGGCCGCGCCGTGCGGGCCCTGGCGCTGGGGGCCACGGCCGTGGGCCTGGGCCGGGCCGCGCTGCTCGCCGTCGACGAGGACCCCGCGTCGGGTCTGGTCCGGCTGGTGGAGGCGCTGGCCCTGGAGGTGCGGCTGCTGGTCAGCGCGGTCGGCAAGTACCGCCCGGCCGACCTCTCCCCCGAGGACCTCTGGTCCCCCCGCACCCCGGCGCCCGGACCGGCCCCGCTGCCGGTCCCGGAGCCCTCGTGAACCCCCGCCCGGCGGGGCCCGCCGGGCATCCCGCGGGCAGCCGTCGGGGCGGGGTCGTACGGGCGCGGTTCCGGTTCGGGGAGACGCCCGGGGTCACCCTGGCGCCCTCCCGTTCCCCCGGCCCCTCCCGCTCCCCCTCCCCCTCCCCCGGCCCCGGCGCCCGCACGAACCGCCCCACCGCCACCGCCACCCGGGCGGCCCGCGCCGCCGCGTGCGCCGCCGCCTCCCGGGCCCTCGCCGAGGCCGGGCTCGGCCACCTCGGCGGCCGCCTCGAACTGCGTACGTACGGGCCGGCGCCCGGAGCCCCGGGGCTCACCCGCGCCGCCCGCCGGGCCGTCGCCGTCGCGCTGACGGCCCGGCCCCGACCCTGATCGTCCACCGCCCCTCGCAGACAAAGGTGCACCATGGAATCCCCCGTAGAAGCAACCGCCCCCGAGCGCGTGCAGTGGGGCCGGGTCGGCTCCCTGGTCGGCGGCCAGGCCGCCGTCCAGCTCGGCAGCTTCGCCCTGCTCATCGCCATGAACTGGACGGCGGTCCAGCTCGGCGGCACGCGCGCCGTGACCCTGCTGATGCTCGCCGCGACCGTGCCGCGCGCCCTGATGCTGATCTTCGGCGGGGCGGTGGCCGACACCCTCGGCCCGCGCTTCGTCCTGCTGCGCACCACGGCCGCGCGGGTCGCGCTGCTGGCCGCCGGATCCGTACTCACCGCCACCGCCGAGCAGTTGTGGCCGCTGGTGGTGATCGCGCTGGTCGAGGGGGTGCTGCTGGGTCTGGCCGGGCCGGCCTCGGGCGTCCTGCTGCCGCTGTTCGCCCGGGGGGAGCAGCTGGCCCGCGCCAACTCCCTCTACGCGATGGTGCTGCGCGTCGCCCCGATCCTCGGGGCCCCCGCCGGGGCCTTCCTGATCACCGTCGGGCAGCTGTGGGTGGCCCTGCTGGCCGGCGCGGTGACCGGGGCGATCTGGTTCGGCTGCCTGCTGCACGTGACCCACGGTTTCGTCCGCCCGGAACCCGAGCCCGGGGTGTCGCTCGTCAAGCGCTCCGGCGACGGGTTCCGGCTGCTGGCCCGCCACCCGCGGCTGCGCTGGATGTTCGTCGCCGCGCTCTGCCTGGACATGGCCTTCAGCTGGCCCGCCGAGGTGGCCCTGCCGCTGCTGGTCTCCGAGCGCGGCTGGGGCGTGAGCGCGGTGGGCGTCGTCCTGGCGGCGTTCAGCGTGGGAGCGCTCGGTTCCAGCGCGGTCGGCGCGGCGCTCGCGCACCGCATCCCGATGTTCGTCCGGCTCGTCGTGACCGGGGCCGGGCTCGCCGCCGGGATCCTGGTGATGGCGCTGATGCCCTCGGTGGTGTCGCTCACCGCCGTCGCGGCCGGGGTCGGCCTGCTGTCCGGGCTCAACGGGCCCGCCATCGTGACCCTGTACCAGCAGTCCGCGCCGGAGGACCGGATGGGCGCCGCGATGTCCACCCTCTCGCTCTCCGGGATCGGTACGGCGCCGGTCTCGATCGCCGTCTTCAGCTCCCTGTCGCTGGTCCTCGGGGTGCAGACGACCTGGCTGGTGTGCGGGGCGATCGCCTTCGTCTCCCCGGTCGCCGCGGTACTGGCCCTGCGCCACCCGGCGCGGGCCGAGGAGCCGGCCGTGACGGAGCTGCCCGTCGCGGCCGCGGCGTGAACGCGCCGCCGCGGGCGGCGGGGACGGGCCGACCGGCCGGCCCGACCCCGCCGGCCCTGCCGCCCCTGCCGAACCTGCCGAACCTGCCGACCCTGCCGACCCTGCCGCGCGTCCTGACGGACCCCGGTCCGGCGCGGGCGGTCCTGGTGGCCGCGGCTCCGCAGCTGTGGCTGGTGGACACCACCGCCTACCGGGAGCACGCGGTCCGGCACGCGCCGGGCACCCTGGACGCCCAGGAGCTGGCGCGGGCGGCCGAGTTCGCGCTGGCGGCCGACCGGGACAGCTACGTCTGCGCGCACGTCGCCCTGCGCCGGCTGCTCGGCGCGTACCTGGGGCTGGCCCCGCGCGAGGTGACCGTGGAGCGGGCGCCGTGCGGGCACTGCGACGAGCCGCACGGGCGTCCCGTACTGCCGGGCGGGGCCCTGCACTTCTCTCTGTCGCACTGCACCGGGATCAGCCTGCTGGCCTTCGCGGACGCCCCGGTGGGGGTGGACGTGGAGGAACTGGTGCGGCCGGAGGTGATCGCGGAGACCGCCGACGTGCTGCACCCGCGGGAGGCCGCGGAGCTGGCCCTGCTGCCCGCCCCCGCACGGCCGTTGGCCTTCACCCGGGTGTGGACGCGCAAGGAGGCCTATCTGAAGGGGCTGGGGGTGGGGCTCTCGGAGGATCCGGCGGCCGATTACGTGGGCACCGGCCCGGCCCCGGCCCGGATGCCGGGGTGGTCCCTGGCGGACGTGACGGTCCCGGAAGGGCACTGCGCGGCGCTGGCCCTCCGACTCCCGTCCGATGTCTAGCGGTCAACTGTCACATGTGAAATATTACCTGCGCTTCGAGCCACGGACCGAACTCCCCGAAAGGTCACCTCCGTTGCGCAGACTTCTCGCGGCGGGAGCGGCGATATCCCTCGCCGCCCTCGCCCTCCTCTCCTCCCCCGCGGCGGCCGCCGCTCCACCCGCCGCCCCGCCGCCGTCGGCCGCGGGCGACCCGCGGGACCGGGAAGCCGCCGCACCGCCGCCCGCCCCCCTCGAACTCCAGCGCCAGGCCCTGCGCCGGCAGGCCCTGGAGGACGTCGCGGCGGGCGGCGCCGCGTCCGGCCTGCGCGCCGAGGCCGACGGCACCCTCCCCCGTACGGCCAAGGTCGGCAAGCAGTACGTGGAACTCGCCCAGGAACGCAAGGACAAGGTCTTCGTCATCCTGGCCGAGTTCGGCGACCAGGCGGACCCCCGCTTCGGCGGCACCCCCGGGCCCCTGCACAACACCATCGGCAAGCCCGCCGAGGACGACAACCACACCCTGTGGCGCAAGGACTTCGACCGGGCCTCCTACCAGCGGCAGTTCTTCTCCACCGACCCCGGCTCGGCCAGCATGCGGGCCTACTACCGGACCCAGTCCTCCGGCCGCTACGACATGGACGGCACCGTCACCGACTGGGTCAAGCTCCCCTACAACGAGGCCCGTTACGGTACGGACAACTGCACCGAGTCCGGCCAGTGCCGTACCAACTGGGACATGATCCGCGACGCCACGGCCGCCTGGTACGACGCCGAACGCGCCAAGGGCCGTACGCCCGAGCAGATCAAGGCGCAGCTCGCCGAGTACGACGTGTGGGACCGCTACGACGCCGACCACGACGGCAACTTCGACGAGCCGGACGGCTACCTCGACCACCTGGTCGTGGTGCACGCGGGCAAGGACCAGACCTGGGGCGGCGGCGCCCAGGGCAAGGACGCCGTCTGGGCGCACCGCTGGTTCGCGTACTGGAACCAGGCCGGCACCGCGGGCCCCGAGGGCAACAAGGCGGGCGGTACCCCGGTCGGGGACACCGGGATCTGGGCCGGGGACTACCTGACCGGCGGCGAGAACAGCGGCGCCGGCCTGTTCTCGCACGAGTTCGGCCACGATCTGGGGCTGCCGGACCTGTACAGCTCGGACGGGGACAACTCCGTCAACTTCTGGTCGCTGATGTCCTCGGCGTCCTACCTCGGCAAGGGCCGGAACACCACGGGCGAGTTCCCCGGCGACCTCGACCCGTGGAGCAAGCTCCAGCTGGGCTGGCTGGAGTACACGGAGGCCGACGCGGGGCGCCGCACCCGCGCGGTGCTGGGCGTCTCGGGCTACAACACCGCCGATCCGCAGGCCCTGCTGGTCCACCTCCCGCCATCGGTGACCCGTACGGAGCTGGCCGATCCCTACGAGGGCGCCAGTCAGTGGTGGAGCGGCACCGGCGACTTCATGGACAACACCCTGACCCGGACCGTCGACCTCCCGGCCGGACGGGCCGTCTTCTCCTCCCGGGTCTGGTACGACACCGAGCAGGACTTCGACTTCGTGACGGTGGAGGCCTCCACGGACGGCGGCCGGACCTTCACCGCCCTGCCCGGCACCGTGAACGGCGCCCCCGTCCCGGCCAAGGGCCTCTCGGGCACCTCGGCCGGCTGGGCCGAACTCACCGTACCGCTGGACCGGTTCGCGGGCACCTCGGTGCAGCTGCGCCTGCGCGTCACCTCGGACGGCAACACGCACGGCCGCGGCGCGGCCTTCGACGACCTCCGGATCACCGCCGAGGACGGCAGGGAGCTGCTGCGCGACGGCGCGGAGCAGGGCGCGAACGGCTGGACGGCTCTCAAGTGGTCGCGCACGGAGGGCCGTACGGGCAGCGAGCAGCACCCGCGCGCCTACTTCGTCGAGAACCGGCGGTACACGGGCTACGGCAGCCTGCTGAAGACGGGTCCGTACAACTTCGGCTTCACCGGGGACAAGGTGGAGTTCTACCCGTACCAGCAGGGCGTCCTGGTCTGGCTCTGGGACACCGCCTACAGCGACAACACCACCAAGGCGCACCCGGGCGCGGGGCTCCTCCTCCCGGTGGACTCCCGTCCGGACCCGCTGAGGTTCGCGGACGGCTCCCCCCTCAACGCCCGCGCCCAGACCTTCGACGCGCCGTTCTCCACCCGCCCGACGGACCGCGTGACCCTCCACAGGGCGGGCGTGCCCCTGGTGATCCCCTCGCGCCCGGGCGTCCCGATCTTCGACGACCGCCACGGCTCGTACTGGAACCCGGAACTCCCCCAGCTCGGCGTCAAGGTCCCCGACACCGGCACCCACCTCCAGATCCTGAAGGAGTCCGCCACCCAGGCGACCGTCCAGCTGACCCCGTCGGCCTGACCCGTCCCGATCCGCCCGCCCGGCCCGTCCCACCGCCTTCCCCCGGCGGGACGGGCCGGCCGTCTCAGCGGTCCCGGCGCCGCATCCGCCGCAGTTCTCCGGCACAGGCGAGGCAGACCCCCGCCCTGGCCCCGGCGGGCGACAGGAGCGGCTCGAACGGGTGAGTGCCGCAGAGGGCGCACGAGGGAAGGAGACGGGTGGCGAGCGGCACCTTCTCCGAGGTGCTCGGTGGATCCAGCATCACGGCGCTGCCGGGGTCCACGACCATGTAGCGGTTCAGCATGAGGTCCTTGCCGGTGAACTCGGTCAGGACCGCGGCGGTGCGTTCGGGTGCCCACGGCAGGTCGGACGGGGCGGCCTCCCGCTTCGGCCGGCCCGGGAAGAGCGGGAACCCGAGATCCTCGATCGTCACGACGCGGCCGAGCCGCTCGGTGAACAGGGCCGACAGCACCATCGGGATCGGAGCGCGCGGGACCTCGCCGTCCTCGATCCACCGGCGGACCCGCGGTCCGTCGATGGCGGGCTGCGCGTGCCCCATGGCCACTGCCTGCCGGTTGACGAGCCGGGCCAGTTCGCCCCTGGACCAGCCGCACAGGCCGAACAGGTCCGACAGCCGGCCGTTCGGGCCGCGGCCCTCAGCGGCGTCGGCGGGGACGGCGGGGACGGCGGGGACGGCGGGGACGGCGGGGACGGCGGGGACGGCGGGGACGGCGGGGACGGCGGGGACGGCCGCGCCCCCGGGGCCGACGACCGTCCCGGTCCCGGGGGCGTCGGCCGCCCACGCCTCCTGCCAGAGCAGGTGGAGACGGTCCAGCTCGCGTTCCACGTCCGCGTTGCGCACCCGGCGCAGGAGCGCCTCCGCCACCGTCGCCATCGGGTCGCGCCGGGGAGCCGCCGGGGCCGAGAACACCCCGTGCACCACGGACCGCGAGTGGACCCTGCCGGTCTCCAGCACGATCTCCCCGATGGACGGCGCTCCCGCACGGAGGTGGAGCTCGTGCAGCGCCTGCTTCAGCCGTAGCACCGGACCGGGTCCGAGATCCGGCAGCCGTAGTCGGCCTGCTCGCCCCACCGCTCGCTCCCCGTCCGTGCGTCGCGCGGCGGCGCCGCCCCGCCGCCGCCTTGCCGCTCTCCGTAGCGCTCCGTCGTTCCCGGCTGTTCTCGGCCGTTCGTGGCCGTTCGTCGCCGTGCCCGAGCATTCCAGTCCGGCCGCGGTCGGCGCACGGATATCGCGGAACGGCCCCGCCCGTTTTCGGGGCCGCGAGGACCGTCACGGTGGTGACATGTCATCACTCGCCCGAAGCGGCTTCGATCTGCTCACCCATGACGTACTGGGCGGCTACCTCGCGACGGTGGCCGCCTCGCTCACCTGGTGGGCGGCCCGTGCCGTGCGGGCCGCCCTGCGGCGACGGGATCCGCGGGATCCCGAGGGGTGAGCGGTCAACCGCGCGGGAGGACCGTGGACAGGACCTGGGGCAGGGGGTACCAGTCCGCCGAGGTGATCGAGGCGTGGTGGGCCGCCATCAGCGCGACGCGGGCGCGGGCCTCGGCTTCGGTGGGGTGGACGCCGTCGATGGCCGGGGACACGCTCTGGGCGTCGGTGGCGATCAGGAGGTAGTGGTTGCGGTCGTACCAGGAGGTGTCCATGGAGGCGTAGGCGCTCGCGTCCCCGTCGAAGACCACGAACCAGGGGCGCAGCGTGGCGTCCGCGTAGCGGTTGCGGGGGTCGCCCGCCTCGGCGCGGTGGACCGCCGGGAAGGCGGCGGCCTGGGAGAGGCGGCCCGCCGCGGCGAGGGAGCGCAGGTGTTCGGCGTACTCGCGGTCCGTCCACAGCTTGTCGGCGCTGTTGCCCTCCTCGACCGTGCCGGGGATCAGCTCGACGAGGAACGTGCCGGCCATCGCGGAACGCGCGGGCCAGGCGCCGGCGCGGGCGGCGGTGTCCAGGTCGGGGTGGCCGGCGGCGAGCTGCGCCGGGCGGTAGAGGGCGTCGCCGAGCTTCGCGGAGAGCAGGGCGTCGAGTTCGGCGGGGCCTCGGCCCAGGTTGGCGGCGAAGCCGTCCTTGAGCTCCATCTTGAGGACGACCGGGCGGTGACCGGGGTGGGCGTCGTGCCAGCTGCGGATGTCGGAGAGGCACCCGGCCAGGTTCTGGTTGCGGGACTTGGTGCGCAGCTGCGCCGGGCTGGTGGCGTTCTCGCAGTTGCTGTCGTTGCCGAAGGGGTTGTCGTGGGAGACGCGCCAGGAGCTGCCGAAGAAGTTGGTCCACACGTCGAGCTCCAGCATCGCCGCGCCGGAATCCAGGGCGTCCGCGAAGTAGGGGTACTTCGTCTTCTCGTAGGCGTTGTGGACCCCGACACCCGTCGAGCCCGCGTACGGCAGGTCCGCCGCGGCCGCCGCGCCCCCGGCTCCCGCCGCCCCCGCCGGGGCCGTGCCCAGGACGAGCCCCAGGGCCGCCAGGGAGGCCACCACCGCGCCCGTAGTCCGCTTCCGTATGCTCATGCTTTCGGCTCCCGTTCGCCCGTCCGACTGTTCGGTTCAAGTCGGCTGGAGCGTAGGGGAGTTGAGTGACGGGTGGAAGGACGAGAGATGGCGGTCCGCACGCTGTGAGGACCGACACGTTCCGGTTCGGGAACTCTTGTCGCCTTTGCACCGGTCGAACGGAGCGACGGAACATCCTCGACGGCGGGAGCACCACATGGTCGGCAGCACGGTGAGCCGCAAGGCGGTACGGCTCTGCGTCCTGGCCGGATTCTGCTGCGCGCTCGTCGCCGCGGGCCTGTCCTACCGTTCGGAGCTGCGCGCCCTGCTGGGGCCCGTCGCCGAGGGTGACACGGCGCGCGGCCGCTACGTCCAGGACGAGGCACTGGCCGACGAGGCCGCCGTGTCCGCGCTGGAGCGGCTCACCGAACCGGCCGGAGCCGGGGAGAGCGCCCGTGTCCTCGCGCAGGCCGCGCCGGCCACGCCCCCCTGGCGGCGCTCGGACCCGCTGGAGGCCCGTACCGCGCCGCCCGAGCCGGCGATCGGCGCGCTGTTCTCACCCGGCGAGGACTGGGACTCCGACCACCACTGCTCGGCGAGCGTGGTCCACTCCCCCGGCGGGGACCTCATCGCGACCGCCGCGCACTGCGTGTACGCGGGCGGCTTCCGCACCAACCTCGCCTTCGTCCCCGGCTACCAGGAC
The DNA here is from genome assembly GCF_052114405.1 of Streptomyces sp. M-16. Taxonomy (NCBI): domain Bacteria; kingdom Bacillati; phylum Actinomycetota; class Actinomycetes; order Kitasatosporales; family Streptomycetaceae; genus Streptomyces; species Streptomyces sp. M-16. Next base: position 16,686 of record NZ_JBFRER010000077.1, read on the forward strand.
GACACGGCCCCCTACGGCGTGTGGGTGCCCACCCGCGTCTACGTCGACCCCCGCTGGGCCGAGTCCTCCGACCCCGACCACGACGTGGCGTTCCTGCGCGTACGGCGGCCGGGCCATCCGGGCCTGCGGCTGGAGGACGTCACGGGGGCGCAGACCATCCGCTTCCGGCCCCCGCTGCCCGTGCCGGCCCGCCTGGTGGGCTACCCCAACGACACCGAGCAGCCGCTGGCGTGCTCCAACACCGCCGTGGCCGACGGCCCCACGCAGCTGCGGCTGGACTGCGCGGACGTGCCGAACGGCACCAGCGGCGGCCCCGTCCTGACCGGCGGRCACACGCTGATCGGGGTGATCGGCGGTCGCGACGGGGGCGGGGACGAGGAGACCTCGTACAGCACCTACTTCGGGGACGACGTCCGCGCCCTGTACGAGCGCGCCGTCGGCGAGGCCCTGTAGTCAGGAGTCCGCGGGGGCCCGGTCCCACTCGCCGCGCAGGACGCAGAACTCGTTGCCCTCGGGGTCGGCGAGGACCGCCCAGCCCGTACCGTCGGGATGGCGGTGGTCGGCGACGAAGGCGGCGCCGAGGCCCAGCAGCCGGTCCACCTCCCCATCGCGCGAGGTCTCGGGGCGCAGGCACAGGTGGAGCCGGTTCTTGACCGTCTTGGGCTCGGGCACCTGGTTGAAGTACAGCACCGGGCCCTGCGCCGGCGTCACCTGGACCTCCCGGGAGCCGGGACCGTCCCCCGGGTCCAGCGGACCACCCGTCACACCGCTCCAGAACCGGGCCAGTTCATAAGCATCCGCACAGTCGATCGCCACGTTCTGCACTACCGAAACCATGCGCCCCAGCCTTGCCGATCCCCGCGCCGGACGCCACCCGGCCCGGCTACCGGCGCAGGTACGCGAGGACGGCCAGGACCCGGCGGTTGTCCTCGGTGGACGGGGCGATGCCGAGTTTGGCGAAGATGCTCGCGGTGTGCTTGGCGACCGCGCTCTCGCTGAAGTGGAGGGCCGCCGCGACGGCGGTGTTCGAGCGGCCCTCCGCCATCAGTTCCAGGACGTCGCGTTCCCGTGGGGTGAGGGCGGAGATGGTGCCCCGGGCGTCGCCGCGCGACAGCAGCCGGCCGATCACCTTCGGGTCCAGGACGGTGCCGCCCGCGGCGACGCGCCGTACGGCGTCGACGAACTGGCCGGTGTCGGTGACCCGGTCCTTGAGGAGGTAGCCCACGCCCCCGTCGTCGCTCGCCAGGAGCTCGTTCGCGTAGAGCTGGTCGACGTACTGGGACAGGACGAGGACGGGCAGCCCGCGATGGTGGCGGCGGGCTTCGAGGGCGGCCTGGAGGCCCTCGTCGGTGAAGGTCGGCGGCAGGCGTACGTCGACGACCGCGACGTCCGGCTTCTCCTCCAGCAGGGCGCGCAGCAGCGAGGGGCCGTTGTCGACGGCGGCGACGACGTCGAAGCCGTGCTCCCGGAGCGTGCGGACCAGGGCGTCCCTCAGGAGGAAGAGGTCTTCGGCAAGGACGACGCGCACGGGATCTCCAGGGTCACTGTGGTCGGTCCGCCCGGCGGGCTGTGCAGGGCGAGGCTCCCGTCGAAGGTAGCCAATCGGGCCCGGACGCCGAGCAGTCCGGTCCCCCGGGCGGGATCCGCCCCGCCGCGCCCGTCGTCGGTGACGGTGACGCGCAGCCGCCCCTCGCCATGGGCGAGGACGATGTCGACGCGGTAGCCGCCGGAGTGTTTCGCCGCGTTGGCCAGCAGCTCGTTGACCGCGAAGTAGGCGGCTGATTCGACCGCGGCCGGCAGCCGTCCCGCCAGGCGGACCTCGACGTGCACGTCGAGGAAGCTGTCGAGGGCCAGCGAGCGCACGGCATCGCCCAGGCCCCGGTCGGTGAGGATCGGCGGCTGGATGCCCCGGACCAGGTCGCGCAGGTCCTCCAGGGCCCGTGCGGACAGTTCGCGCGCCTCCAGCAGCGCGGCGCGGGCGGCCGGCGGATCGTGCAGCAGGCGCGTCGCGCCGTCGAGGCGCATCCCGAGCGCGACGAGCCGGGCCTGGGCCCCGTCGTGCAGGTCCCGTTCGATGCGCCGGAGCTCGTCCGCCCGGCCGTCCAGCGCGACGGCCCGGGTGTCCGTCAACTGCTCGATGCGGCGGACGAGTTCGGTGGTGCGGGGCGCGGCGAGGAGCAGCCGGCTCCAGCGCGCGTGCAGGCGCAGCACCGCGGGGGCCAGGAGGAGACCGGCGGCCGTGAGGGCGAGGCCCAGGAGCAGCGCCGCGAGCATGCCGGCGGTGCTGTGCACGGGGACGAACGCGTACCAGTTGCCGTCGCCCAGCAGCCGCCACACGAACGGCTGGACGAACGCCCCGAACGCCCCGTACACGAGGAGCGACGGGGGCACGGCGAGCAGCGGGCCGCCGGCCAGGGGCTCCAGCCACGCCCAGCCCAGGTCGCGCCAGAACCCGGCGTCGGCCAGGACCGCGCGGGCCCCCGTCGTCCGCGGGAGCGGGGCGGGCGGGCTGACCGGCACCCCCGACCAGCGCGCGGCCCGCTCCCGGGCCCGGTCGGCGCACCGGCGCAGCACGGCCGCGGCGGGCGGCAGCAGCCGGTGGCCGATTCCGACGGGCAGCAACAGCAGCGCGCCGACGACGGCCGGTCCCACGCAGGCCACCACCGCCAGGCCGAGCAGTCCGGCCAGGTGGCAGCGGCCGACGGCGGTCAGGGCGTGGAGGGTCCCCGCGCGGGAGCGGGCGGCGATCGAACTCATTTCCCGTGCAGGGTAGTCGGCGCGGGCGCGGCCTCCGACGCGGGCGCCGGGGCCGCCGCCGACGCGGGCACGGGGGCCGCCGCCGACGCGCGCCGCCGCACCCACGCCAGGGCCACCGCGAGGCAGGAGAGCCCGAAGCAGAGCATCGGCGTGACCGCCCCCGACTCCTCGTCCATGCAGAGGAGCAGTCCGAGGTTGACGAGCGTGTGGAAGCCGCCCGCGAGCAGCAGCCGGTACGGACCGCCCGTACGGTCGAGGGCCACGCCCAGGACGACCGACATGGCCACGGTGGCGACGAGGAAGCCCGCGGCGTAGGCCGGGGCCTGCGCGAAGACCGGTACGTGCCAGGCACCCCACACCACGCCCACCGTCACCGACGAGGCGAGGATCCCGAACCGGGTCCGCAGCAGCGGCTGGAGGAAGCAGCGCCAGCCGATCTCCTCTCCGCACGCCCCCACCAGTTGTGCCGCCGCGATCAGGGCGAAGGGGTGGTGCAGGGCGCCCGGCGGAGTGAAGCCGACGCCCCCGCGGAGCGTCCCGTACGCGCCCACGGTGAGCGCGACGATCAAGGCGGCCGACCCGAGGAGGGCCACCGCCCGCCCGCCGCCCCCGCGCCGGCCTCCGCCCCGCAGCAGTTCGCGGGTCCGCCGCCACCGGTACAGGGCGGTCGCGCCCACCCCCGCGGCCGGCCCGAACTGGGTCAGCTGCACCACCTCGGTGGGCACGCCGGTGGCCGGCTGCACCGCCCCCAGCACCCCGGCCGCCACGAAGGCCACCGCGGTGAACACCCCCGCCGCACCCCACGTCCCGCCGCGCCCCACCCGTTCCACGCCGTGCACCCCCGCCATGACCGTCCCGCCCGTCCGTCCGTTTCCCGACGGGTACGACGATGCCGGGCACGGCGGCCCCGGACACTGCACCCGACACCCGGGCGGGGGTGCACCCAGGTCCACCCCGGACCGGGTTCGTTCGTTGGACCGGATCACGGTGATGTGGTGCGCCTTCCAGGGAGCGCCCGACATCGTGCGGGTGCACGGCCGGGGCGCGCCCGTCTTCCGTGACGACCCGCGCTTGAAGGAACTGCTCGCCCAGAGCCTCGACGGCCTGCCCGGACTCCCCCTGCCGCTGCCGCCCGGCGACTTCTGAGCGACCGCCGCTCCGCCGCCGCCCGCACCCCCGCCTCTAGGTCGTGCCGGGTGACGGGTGATGGGGTGGGTAGGCCGGGGCCTGCGGGGACGTGGGAAGGCGCCACTTGGACAGGACGCGGAGCACGGTCCACGGGCTGAGCAGGGTGGTGGGCGGCTCCGTCAGCGAGAGGACTCCGAAGAAGGGCGCCGAGAGCTCGGGGTCGGTGTTCGCTCCGACCATCACCCGGGACATGTAGTGCTGGAGGACCCGGGTGGCGCGGTCGGGCGGCGGGCCCTCGGTGCCGGGGTAGCGCAGGTCCTCGCTGGTGGCGATCTGCCAGGCGACGGAGGCCGCCGTGGCGGTGCGCCGCTGGAGTTCGCGGGACGCGGCCGGGATCCGGTCCGCCGCCAGCCCGGCGAGGGCCTCGCGCAGGGCCTCCGCCCCCAGGGCGGCCACGGTCATCCCGTGCCCGTACACCGGGTTGAAGCGGCAGCCCGCGTCCCCGGTCACCAGGAGGCCGTCGGGCAGCCGCTCCAGGCGCTCGTAGTGCCGCCATTCGTTGGCGGTGCCGCGGAAACCGGCGGGCTCGGACAGCGGCTCCGCGTCGCGGACGGCGTCGTACAGGGCGGGGCTGCGCAGGCCGCGGGCGAACTCCAGGAATCCGGGGTCCTTGGTGGGCGGGGCGTGTTCGCCGTTGCCGATGAGGGTGACCAGCCAGCGGTCGCCGTCCACCGGCACGAGGACGCCGCCGCGCGGGCTGTCCGGGCGGCCCTGCACGTACATGCCCTGCCAGCGGCGCGCCGGGTCCGGCGGGATCCGGTAGGTGCGGCTGGAGTAGCCGAGGTGGGAGTCGTAGCGGGTGACGGCCGGGGCGGGGAGGCCCAGGGCGGCCAGCCAGGCCGGGGTCTTGGACGTGCGGCCGGTGGCGTCGACGACGAGCCCGGCGCGTACGGGGCCGTCCTCGCGCAGGGTCACCCCGGCGACGGAGCGGCCGTCGGCCCCGGCGACGAGCCCGGTGGCCAGGCGGCCCGTACGCACCTGGATCCGCGGGTCGCGCAACACGGCCCGGCGCAGCGTCCACTCGGTCAGCTCCCGGCTGGCGAGCAGCACCCGGGTACCGGGCAGCGGCCCGAACCAGTCGGCGGGGCTCAGCCAGAGGAAGTCGCGGGGCGAGTCCAGCAGGGCGGCCCCGCCCGCCGTCAGCTCCCCGGTGATCCCGGGCAGCAGCCGCTCCATCGCCTCCAGCCCCCGCGCCCACAGCACGTGCGCGTGCCGGGACTGCGGGACGCCGGGCCGGAACTCCGGTCCTTCGCCGGGAAGTTCGTCCCGCTCCACGACGGTGACCCGCGCGAACCGCTCCGCGAGCACCCGCGCCGTCAGCAGACCGGCCAGGCCCGCGCCGAGCACGACCGCGTGGTCGCGGCCTTCTGAGTGGTTGTCCGGGGTGTCGTCCATGGTGCGAGTGTCCGGCGGCCCCAACCCTCGCGGTGAGCCCCCGGCCGGGGCGGACGGAGGCACGCCGGGGGCGGACGGAGGCACGGCAGCGCGAACGGACGCCGTCCGGGGCCGTCGCCAACACCGGCCGGGGGTCCGGCGGTACGACCTCCCCCGAGGCGCCTGGTGCCCTCTCTCCGGCCCACGGGCCGCGGAAGAGGTGCTTCGTCCGGACCACACGGAAAAGGCCCTGCCCCCTACCCTGGCAGGGACGAGCTGCAAGGAGAGGGGCAAGGCCGCCATGTCTACCGATGCTACCCCGGACCCGTACCGCGACCCGCTGGTGCTCGGCCAGAGAATGCAGATCCTCCGCACCCGCAGAGGTCTCACCCGCGACCAACTCGGCGGCCTCGTCGGCCGATCCGGGTCCTGGGTGAAGGCCGTCGAGACGGGTCGGCTGAAGACGCCGACGCTGCCGGTGATCCTGCGGATCGCCGAGGTACTCCGCGTCCGGGACCTGTCCGACCTCACGGGGGACCAGTCCATGCGGGTCAACCTGTTCACCGGCCCCGGCCACCCGCGGTTCGCCGCGGTCCGCGAGGCCCTCAACTCGCTCCGGCTCGGCGGTGGCGACCGCGGTGCTCCGTCCGCCGCGCACCTCTCGGCCCGCCTGTCGAGGGCGTGGCAGGCCCGGCACGCCGCGCCGAACCACCGCGACGTCATCGGCGCGTTGCTGCCGGACCTGATCCGGGACGCACAGTCCGCGGTCAGGGCCGCCGCGACGATCGCCGACCGCAAGGCCGCCCAGGCCCGGTTGGCGGAGACCTACTTCCTGGCCCAGTTCTTCTGCGCCTACCAGCCCGATGCACCGCTGGTCTGGCGCGTCGCGGAACGCGGCATGACGGCCGCGCAGGACTCCGAGGACCCACACGCCATCGGCCTCGCCGCATGGCTGACCACCCAGGCACACCGCGAGAACGCGCACTTGGACGCCGCGGACGCCGTCACCCTGGAAACCCTCCGGCACCTGGAGCCCCTCCTGCCCGACGCCGGCACGGACGTCCGCGCGGTCGCCGGGGCCCTGACCGTCGAGGCCGGGCTGACGGCGGCGCGCCGCGGGCAGACGGGTACGGCGTGGCGGTACTGGGACGACGCCCGCGCCCTCGCCGAATCCCTGCCCACCGGCTACTTCCACCCGGTCACGTCGTTCTCGCGCGCGGTCATCGGCGCGCACGCGGTGACCGTGGCCGTGGAACTGCATGCCGGTGGGGAGTCGGCGCGGCAGGCCGCCCGCGCGGAGGCCGAGGCGATCCCGTCCCGGCCGCGCCGGGCCCGGCACCGGATCGAGCAGGCCCGCGCGTACCACCTCGACGCCCAGCCCGACGTGGCCCTGGCCACGCTGGAACAGGCCCACGAAGCGGCGCCGGAGACCGTCCGGTACAACGGGCACGCCCGCCGGATCATCCTGGAGGAGGCCGAAGCCAAATCCCCCCGGCGCCGACGACGGGCCTCCGAGCTGGCCACCCGTCTCGGCATGCTGACCGCGTGACGTGACGGAGGGGGCACGATCCGTGCCCCTGCCGTCACGCAGTGGCCCCTACCGTCGTCCCACCACACGCCGACGACGGGTAGGAGCACCCGCATGAATCCTGGCGGTTCGGACATCCAGCGGCTCATCGGGCGGGCACTGGTGCCCTACTCGGACCGGCCGGACGCCGAGGCCGTGGCCCGGCTCGTCGACGACCTGATCACCGGCGGGGAGGCGCTGCGCGCCGAGGTGGCCGCGATCCACGGCGAGCGGCGGACCGAGCGCGCCGGATCCGCCCTGGCCGAGTGGACGTACTTCGTCGACGCCGGCCCGACGGGACGGGGCGACCACGCGAACTGGAACCACGCGCGCGCCCTGGCCCGCATCCTGCGCAACCTCGCCTCGGCCCTGGGCGAGCAGCCGAGCAGGGCCCGGTGACCGAGCGCGTACGGCAAATGCTCCACGTCGTCATCGCGCTCGGGATGCTCGCCGTCATCGTCATCGGCACCTGCCCGCGCCCCGCGCCGGCGGACGGGCAGCAGGTCCGGGCGCGGGTGAGCCGGCCCCCCGTGCCGTCAGCGCGGCAGCGACGCGTACGAGACCCCCGTGAGCTTCTCGGAGGCGGCCCAGAGCCGTTCGCCCGCCGCGTCGTCGAGGGTGCGGCCCGCCCGCCAGGACGGCGCGGGCGCGCCGCGCCAGCCCAGCCGGGGGCCGAAGAACGCGTCCTGGCCGACGCCGGGCGCGGTGGCCGCGTAGAGGGTGGGCAGGGCGCCCGAGGCGGCGGGCTGGGCGAGCAAGCCGTTGCCGAGGGCCATGACGCGGGAGGCGAGCGTGCGGCCCTCCTGGGCGGAGGCCCCGGCGTGCAGGTTGGTGTTGGCGTAGCCGGGGTGCGCCGCAGCGGCGGTGACCGTGGCACCGGCGGCGGTGAAACGCCGGGCGAGTTCGTGGGTGAAGAGCAGGTTGGCCGACTTGGAACGGCCGTAGGCGATCCAGCGGCGGTAGCCGTCCGCGCCCCGGGCGGGATCGGGGTCGAGGTCCTCGGGGCGTACGTCGCCGAGCACGTGGAAACCGCTGGAGACGTTGACGATCCGGGCGCCGGGGCCGGCCGCCCGCAGCCTCGGCAGCAGCAGTCCGGTCAGGGCGAAGTGCCCGAGGTGGTTCACGCCGAACTGCGTCTCGAACCCGTCGGTGGTCCGCCCGTACGGCAGCGCCATCACCCCGGCGTTGTTGACCAGCAGGTCCAGGCGGGGCCGGCGCTGCCCGAAGGCCCGCGCGAACTCCCGTACGGAGGACAGGTCGGCCAGGTCCAGCGGGGCGAACTCCACCTCGGCGCCGGGCACTTCGCCGCGCAGCCGGATCACCGCCGCCCGCCCGCGCGCGGCGCTGCGGCAGGCCAGGGTCACGGCCGCACCGTGGCGCGCGAGCTCGCGGGCGGTGACGTAGCCGATGCCGCTGTTTGCCCCGGTCACGACGGCGGTCCGGCCGCTCTGGTCGGGGATGTGCGTGGCGTTCCAGCCGGTCACGGCGGCTCCCTGGGCACGGATGCGCGGTCTTGGACGGTCACCGCCACCCTACTCAGCGCCCGCCCCCGCCCCTCAGGACCCCCGCCCTCCCTGGGCCGGGGCGGGGGCCCTGCCCGGATCCCGCCCCGGGGCCGGGGGCCGGCCAGGGCGGGGGCCGGCCAAGCCGGGGGGCGGGGGCCAGGGCCAAGCCAGGGGGGCGGGGGCAAGGCCGGGGGCCAGGGACATGCGGGGGAGCCAGGGACAAACCGGGGGCCGGGGCCAAGCCGGGGCCCAGGGACAAACCGGGGGCCGGGGCCAAGCCGGGGCCCAGGGCCAAGCCGGGGGCCGGGGCCAAGCCGGGGGGCCAGGGAGAAGCCGGGGCCAGAGGCCCCCGCGGTGCCGCTCCCGCCCAGGTCACCCTGCCACCGGGGGCCCGGCGGAGCCACCGGTAAGCTGCGGAGCCGTCCCTCGCGTTCCCCCTTCTCCCGCCCCCGAGGTACCTCTCCGTGAGCTCCGCAGCACCTCCCCTCCCCGTGACGGTGGTCGGCCTCGGCGCCGACGGCTGGGCCGGGCTCACCGCCGGCGCGCGTTCCGCGCTGGCCTCGGCCGAGGTGCTGATCGGCGGGCCCCGACAGCTGGACCTGCTGCCGCCCGACCCCTGCGCCGGGCTGCGGGTGGCCTGGCCGAGCCCGCTGCGCCCGGCCGTGCCGAAGCTGATGGCCGAGCACGCGGGGCGCCGGATCGCGGTACTGGCCAGCGGCGACCCGATGTTCTACGGGATCGGCCGCGCGCTCTGCGAGGAACTGGGCCCGGACGCCCTGCGGATCCACCCCCACCCCTCCTCCGTGTCCTACGCGTGCGCCCGCCTGGGCTGGCCGGTCGAGGACACCGAGGTGGTGACGGTGGTCGGCCGCCCGGTGGCCCGGCTCACGGCCGCGCTGCACGAGGGCCGGCGGGTCCTGGTGCTCAGCGCCGGTGCCGGCAGCCCCGGCGAGATCGCCGCCCTGCTGCGCGGGCGCGGCTTCGGCCCGAGCCGGATGCGGGTGCTGGAACAGCTGGGTTCCGAGGACGAGGACGCGTACGAGGGCGTCGCGGAGCACTGGGACCGGCCGCCGGGCGCCCCCCTGAACGTGGTCGCCGTCGAGTGCCGCCGCGACCGCACCCATCCGGCTCCCCGACTCGGCGCGACCCCCGGCCTGCCCGACGCCGCGTACGAGCACGACGGGCAGCTCACCAAGCGGCACGTGCGCGCCGCGACGCTGTGCGCGCTGGCCCCGGCCCCCGGCGAGCTCCTCTGGGACATCGGCGGCGGCTCCGGGTCCATCGGCATCGAGTGGATGCGGACGCACCCGTCCTGCCGGGCGGTGGCGGTGGAACGCGTACCGGAGCGGGCCACGCGCATCACCCGTAACGCGGACGCGCTCGGCGTGCCCGGACTGCGCGTGGTGGTCGGCGCCGCCCCGGCGGCCCTGGAGGGACTCCCGGCCCCCGACGCGGTGTTCATCGGCGGCGGGCTGACCGCGCCCGGACTGCTGGACGCGGCCTGGGCGGCACTGGCCCCCGGCGGCCGGCTGGTGGTCAACACGGTCACCCTGGAGTCGGAGGCGGTGCTCGCGGAGCGCTACCGGCGCCACGGCGGCGACCTGGTGAAGCTGGCCGTCTCGCACGCCGTGCCGGTCGGCGGCTTCACGGGCTGGCGGCAGGCGATGGCGGTCACCCAATGGTCGGTTACCAAGGAGAAGGATCAGACATGACCGTGTACTTCATCGGAGCGGGCCCCGGCGCCGCCGACCTGATCACGGTGCGCGGTGCGCGGACCCTGGCCGCCGCCCCCGTCTGCCTGTACGCGGGCAGCCTCGTCCCGCGCGAGCTGCTCGCCGAGTGCCCGCCGGACGCCCGCCTGGTCGACACGGCGCAGCTGAACCTGGACCAGATCGTCGCCGAGTGCGTACGCGCCCACGAGGCGGGCCTGGACGTGGCGCGGCTGCACTCCGGGGACCCGTCGGTCTTCAGCGCGGTGGCCGAGCAGATGCGGCGCCTCGACGCGGCCGGGATCCCGTACGAGGTGGTCCCGGGCGTCCCGGCCTTCGCCGCGGCGGCGGCCGCCCTCAAGCGGGAGCTGACGGTGCCCACCGTCGGCCAGACGGTGATCCTGACCCGGATCGCCCAGCAGGCCACGCCGATGCCGCCCGGCGAGGACCTGGCCACGCTCGGCCGCAGCGGGGCCCTGCTGGTGCTGCACCTGGCCACCCGGTACGTCGACCGGGTGGTGGAGGAGCTGCTGCCGCACTACGGCGCCGAGTGCCCGGTGGCGGTGGTCGCGATGGCCAGCCGCCCCGACGAGCTGATCCTGCGCGGCACCCTGGCCGACATCGCGCCGCGGGTGAAGGAGGCGGGGCTGGTGCGCACCGCCGTCATCATCGTGGGCCGCACGCTGGGCGCGGAGCAGTTCCCGGACAGCCACCTGTACTCCCCCGAGCGCGACCGGCATGTCTGCTGACCGTTCCCGGGCGCACGTCCTGATCCTGGGCGGCACGACGGAGGCCCGCCGGCTCGCGGAGGCGCTGGAGCACCACCCCGCGTACCGGGTGACGACCTCGCTGGCGGGCCGGGTCGCCGCGCCGGTGCTGCCGCCGGGCGAGACCCGGATCGGCGGGTTCGGCGGTATCGCCGGGCTGGCCGGCTGGATCGTGGGCCACGACGTCACCCACGTCGTGGACGCCACGCACCCCTTCGCGGAGCGGATGAGCTTCCACGCCAGCGAGGCCGAGGCGCTCACGGGCGTGCCGCTGCTGGCGCTGCGCCGCCCCGGCTGGACCCCTGGTCCGGGCGACGCCTGGACGTTCGCGGACTCCCTCGCCGGGGCGGCCGCGCTGCTGCCGGAACTGGAGGCCCGCCGGGTGTTCCTGACGACGGGACGGATGGGCCTGCACACCTTCGCGCACCTCACCGGGCCCTGGTTCCTGGTGCGCTCGGTGGATCCTCCGGCCGGACCGGTGCCGCCGCGCCTCGAAGTGCTCCTGGAGCGGGGTCCGTTCACGCTGGAGGACGAGCGGGAGCTGCTCGCCCGGCACCGTATCGACCTGTTGGTCACCAAGGACAGCGGCGGGTCCGCGACGGCCCCCAAGCTCACCGCCGCCCGGGAGGCCGGGATCCCGGTCCTCGTCGTACGCCGCCCCGCGGTCCCGCGGGGGGTCGCCGAGGCCGCGTCGGTGGAGGCGGCCCTGCGCTGGCTCGACACGTAGGGCCCGGCCGCGGGCGGTGCGGCCCGGCGGGGTGGCCGGCGGGACCGAAGTCCCTGGTGAAACGGGCTCTTCCGGCCGGTCCCGGCCTGCCGCCGCACCCTCTAGGCTGAGGGAATGCGGATACGTCACTCCCTCGTCCTGATCCTGGCCGTCACGGCGCTCGTCACCGGATGCGGCGAGAAAGCGGCCCCCAGAGCATGGGCGCCCGACGACGCCCTGCAGCGTGCCGACGAGAGCCTCGGCAAGGGGGCCGGGGAGGGCCGGGTGACGGCGCGGGGCACCGGGTTCCTGCGCTCCGGGCTGGAGAAGACCCTGGAGACCGGCGGGGAGCGCCCGTACCGCTTCGACATCGCCTGCGACAGCGAGGAGGAGACGCACGTCACCCTCGCACTGTCCCGGGAGGGCGGGCACGGCGACCGCACCTTCGACGTGGCGTGCTCCGCCGGGGAGGTCACCCGGCTCAACCTCCCGGCGGGCGCCCCGCTGACCGCGCAGATCGAACCGAAGCCGCAGGACGACTCGCCGCCGGTCGGGGTGCTGTCGTGGCAGCTGCTCACCCTGGACCCCGAGGCCGTCCAGGGCTGCGCCGACGCCCTGGCGGGCTGCGCGGGCTGACCCGCGCGGGCCTTCCGCTCCCCTCCCCCGGGCGCGGGACCCCGCCGGGGCCCCCGCGCCCCGCGCCCGGGGGTTCAGGCGGGCACGGTCACGCGTAGCGGCGCGGGGTCCAGGTCACCCGGGAGCCGTCGGGCCGCTCGGTCACCCGGGTCTGCGAGGAGCCGATCAGCAGGATCGTGCGCATGTCCACCTCGGCCGGCTCCAGCGCGTCCAGGGTGAGGATCCGCACCGACTGCTCCGGGCCGCCCACGTCCCGCGCGACGACCACCGGGGTCTGCGGCGAACGCAGCTCCAGCAGCAGCTCCTTGGCCTGCGCCACCTGCCAGGTCCGGCTGCGCGAGCCCGGGTTGTACAGGGCGAGCACCAGGTCGGCGGCGGCCGCGGCGCGCAGCCGCTCCGCGATGACCTCCCACGGCTTGAGCCGGTCGGACAGCGAGATGGTGGCGTAGTCGTGGCCGAGGGGGGCGCCCGCCGCGGCGGCCGCCGCGTTGGCCGCGGTCACGCCCGGCAGCACCCGTACGGGCACGGCCGCGTACTCGGGCTGGCCGGCGACCTCCAGGACGGCGGTGGCCATGGCGAAGACGCCGGGGTCCCCGCCGGAGACCACGACGACCCGCTTGCCGCGCCGGGCGAGGTCGAGGGCGAACTCGGCCCGCTCGGACTCCACCTTGTTGTCGGAGCCGTGCCGCACCTGGCCCGGCTTGACCGGCACCCGGTCCAGGTAGGTGGTGTACCCGACGAGGACCTCGGCGTCGGCCAGTGCCCGCCGGGTCTCGGCGGTCAGCCACAGCGGTCCGGCGGGCCCGGTGCCGACGACGGCGACCTCCCCGGGGCCGGACGGCACGCTGCCCGGGTTGCCGATCCGGCTGGGCACGACGGCCACGGCGAAGTACGGCACGGTGTCCGGGTCGGTGTCGGCGAGGACGCCGGTGCGCTCGCCCTCCATCGTGGCCCGTTCCACGTAACGGGCCTCGGGCAGCCGCCCGCTGGCCTCCATCGCCCGGCGCACGCCGGGGAAGGTGCGGCCGAGCTTCATGACGACGGCGGAGTCGGTGGCGGCGAGGCGCGCGGTGAGCTCCTCCTCCGGCAGGGTGCCGGGCAGGATCGTCAGCACCTCCTCGCCCTCGACGAGCGGGGTGCCGAGCCGGGCCGCGGCGGCGCTCACGGAGGTGACGCCGGGGATCACCTCGGCTTCGTACCGGTCCGCGAGCCGCTTGTGCATGTGCATGTACGAGCCGTAGAAGAGCGGGTCCCCCTCGGCGAGCACGGCCACGGTGCGGCCCGCGTCCAGATGCGCGGCGAGGCGGGCGGCGGAGGCCTCGTAGAACTCCTCCATCGCGCCCTGGTAGCCGCCGGGGTGGTCGGTGGTCTCGGTGGTGACCGGGTAGACCAGCGGCTCCTCGACGTGGTCGGAGCGCAGGTGCTTCGCGGCGATCGAACGGGCGATGGAACGGCCGTGGCGGGCGCTGTGGTAGGCGATGACGTCCGCCTCGGCGATCACCTCGGCGGCCCGCAGGGTCATCAGGGAGGGGTCGCCGGGGCCGAGTCCGACGCCGTACAGCTTGCCCGGGGTGGCGCTGGTGCTCATTCTTCCTCGCTCGCGATCGCGTTGACGGCGGCGGCCGCGATGGCGCTGCCGCCGCGCCGGCCCCGCACGATCAGGTGGTCGAGGCCCGAGGCGTGGGCGGCGAGGGCGTCCTTGGACTCGGCGGCGCCGATGAAGCCGACGGGCACGCCGATCACGGCGGCCGGGCGCGGGGCGCCCTCCTCGATCATCTCCAGCAGCCGGAACAGCGCGGTGGGCGCGTTGCCGACGGCGATCACGGAGCCCTCCAACAGGCCCCGGTCGCGCCAGACTTCGAGGGCGGCGGCGCTGCGCGTGGTGCCCATCTTCGCGGCGAGTTCCGGCACGGCCGGGTCGGAGAGGGTGCAGATCACCTCGTTGTCGGCGGGCAGCCGCTTGCGGGTGACCCCGCTCGCCACCATCTGCACGTCGCACAGGATCGGCGCGCCCGCGGCCAGCGCGGCGCGCGCCCGGAGCACGACCTCGGGGGTGTAGCCGAGGTCCTGGGGCAGGTCCGTCATCCCGCAGGCGTGAATCATGCGCACCGCGACCTGGGCGACGGAGGCGGGCAGCCCGGAGAGGTCCGCCTCGGCGCGGATCGTGGCAAAGGACTGGCGGTAGATCGCGGCGCCGTCCTTCTCGTACTCGAACACGGTGTACTCGCTCATTTCTTCACAGCGACGGTGATGGGGTGGTGCTGCGGGCGGCCGTGAGGGCCGCCGCCAGGTCTGCGTGCGCGGCCGGGGCGGCGGGCCGCCCGGGCGCGGAGATCTCGTACCCGTCCGGAGTGGCGACCAGGTCCACCCAGGCGGTGCCCCTCGGGTGCCCGCAGCGCCGCTCGCATCCGGACCAGTGCACGGGCAGCGGGCCGGCCGTCCGCGCGGCGAGGGCCCGCGCGTCGGCGCGTACGTCGGCCCGGGACTTGGCGCAACCGGGCCGCCCGGTGCAGGCGGTGACGGACCGTCGGGGATCGCCGGGCGCGGTGACGAGCCCGGCCGCGGCGAGGGCGTCGAGCGCGGGGCCCGCCGTACGGTGCGTCAGGCCGGGGACGACGACCCCGCGCCAGGGGGTCAGCCGCATCCGGCCGCTGAGCCCGGCCAGCAGCCGCCACTGGGCGGCGGTCAGCCGCCCGAGGGGTGCGAGCACGGACAGCGCGGCAGCGCCCCCCGGTCCGGACACGATCCCGGGGGCGGGCCCGTCGGCGGCGCGGGGGGTGTGGGCGTGGGACCGGCTCTCGGCGGCTGTGCGGGGCGCGGGAGTGCTGGGGCCGGCCTCGGCGTCGACGGGGCGGGACGCGGGGGTGCCGGGCCCGGCCTCGGCGTCGGCCCGGGGGGTGCGGGACCGGCTCCCGTCGGCGGCGTCGGGCGCGGGGGTGCCGGGCCGATGGCCGTCGGCGGCGTCGGGCGCGGAGGTGCCAGGCCGATGCCCGTCGGCGGGGCGGGACGCGGGAGTACAGGACCGATGCCCGTCGGCGGCRTCGGGCGCGGGAGTACCGGGCCCGGGCCCCGTGTCCAGCCGGGGTGCGGGGACGCCGGCCACTCGCCCCGGAATCCCGGCGGCAGCCAGCCGCTCGCTCAACGCCCGTACGTCCAGGGCGTGTTCGGCGGGCAGCTCGGTCACCCGCCAGGCCCGGGTCCCGGCGCGCGCGACGGCGTCGAGGAAGAGGTTCGCGGCGACCAGGGCGGCCCGGGGGGCGTCACCGGCCGCCACCAGGACGCCTTCCGGGGAACCGGCGGTCCACACCAGGGCACCGTCCCCGCACGCGGTCAGCGTCACGTCACCGGCGAGGGGGGCCACGTCGCCGCGCCCGTCGTCGAGGGCGAACAGGAACCGGCCCGACAGCCGGGCCGCGCCCGGATCCGCGCACAACAGCCGGTCCAGCAGCGGCACCCAGCCGGAGACGTCGGGCAGCCCGGACGCGTCGAGTCCGCTCAGCGGTGACGCGACGACGTTGCGGACCCGCTCGTGGGAGGGGGCGGGGAGCAGCCCGGCCCGGTCCAGCAGCTCCGCCAGCTCCCCGCCGCAGCTCTCGCCGAGGCCGCGCAACTGCGCGTTGCCGCGCGAGGTGAGGTCGAGGTGGCCGTCGCCGAGCCGTTCGGCGGCGTCGGCCAGCAGCAGGGCGGCGGGTCCGTCGAGGAGTCCGCCGGGGATCCGGATGCGCGCCAGGAACCCGTCGTCGGCCGCGTGCAGGCGCAGCGCGCCGGGGCAGGCGTCACCGCGTTCCCGTATGACGGGTTCGTCCCGCGATGCGGCGGAAGGGGGCTGGGGCATGGCCGCGAGCATACCCACGATTGCCCGCCCCCGACCTGTGTCCGTCGCCACCCCTCCCACCCCGGCCCGGCACCCGGAACCGGTCTCCGTCCCTCCGGGGTTCGGGGCACGGGGCACGGCCCCGGAGATCCGGAAGACACCCCGCGGCCCCGGAACCCCTGCGCCGACACGCCACCCTCGCCCACCCGGCGGGGCGACGGGGTGACGGGGCGTGGAGTGCCGGGGTGGCGGGGCGGAGTGCCGGGGTGCCAGGGCGGCACGGCGGAGTGCCGGGGCGGCGGCGGGTAGGCGAGGGTGGCAGCGCGGCGGGGCGGTGGCGGGTGCCTGGGCGGCGAGGCGGCGGGTGCCGGGGCGGAGCCCAACCGGTCTCCGTCCCGGCCGGGGTGCGGGGCGCGGGGCGCCCCCCAGGCGATCCGGAAGGCACCCGACGGGCCGGAACCCCGGCACCCGCACGACACCCTCGACGCCCCGACACCCCCAGGGACCGGCGGGACGACGGGGCGGCAGGCCACGGACCGGCGGGGCGGAGGGGCGGAGGGGCGACGGCCGAACGGCTACGAGGGGCCGACGGGCCACGGGGCCACAGGCCGACGGGCCGACGGGCGGCGGGCCGACGGGCCGACGG
>NZ_JBFRER010000078.1:0-33175 GCF_052114405.1 Streptomyces sp. M-16
GGACGGCGCGGCGGCGCGCCCCGGCCGCCGCGGCGCGGCCGCGGCCAAGGTCGCCGCGCCCAAGGTCGTCGCCCTCGGCGGCGGCATGGGCCTGTCGGCCTCCCTCGCGGCCCTGCGCCGGATCACCGGTGACGGCGAGCTCACGGCCGTGGTCACCGTCGCCGACGACGGCGGCTCCAGCGGCCGGCTCCGGGAGGAGCTGGGCGTGCTGCCCCCCGGCGACCTGCGCAAGGCGCTGGCCGCGCTGTGCGGGGACGACGACTGGGGCCAGACCTGGGCACGCGTGATCCAGCACCGGTTCCAGTCGGCCGGCGATCTCCACGAGCACGCGGTCGGCAACCTGCTGATCGTCGCCCTGTGGGAGCAGCTCGGCGACCCCGTCCAGGCCCTCGACCTGGTCGGGAAGCTGCTGGGCGCGCAGGGCCGGGTGCTGCCGATGTCGGCGGTGCCGCTGGAACTCCAGGCGCTGGTCAAGGGCCATGATCCGGCGCGTCCGGAGGACGTGGACACCGTACGGGGGCAGGCCACGGTGGCCCTGACGCCGGGCGAGGTGCTCTCGGTCCAGGTCGTCCCCGCCGGACCGCCGGCCGTGCCGGAGGCGGTCGCCGCCGTGCTGGACGCGGACTGGGTGGTGCTCGGCCCGGGGTCCTGGTTCTCCTCGGTCATTCCGCACCTGCTGGTGCCGGAACTGCTCGACGCGCTGATGGAGACGAAGGCCCGGCGGGTCCTCTCGTTGAACCTCGCACCGCAGCCCGGCGAAACAGAGGGCTTCTCTCCGCAGCGTCATTTGGAGGTTTTGGCCCGACACGCCCCTAAACTCGCCCTGGACGTGGTGCTGGCCGACGAGGCCGCCGTGCCCGACCGCGAGTCCCTCGCCGATGCCGCGAAACGGTTCGGTGCCGCGGTCGAGCTGGCCCCCGTGGCCAGGCAGGACGGCTCTCCGAAGCACGACCCGGAGCTGCTGGCCGCCGCGTACGACCGTATTTTTCGGATGCATGGAAGGATCGGCCCATGGCGATGACGCCCGCGGTGAAGGATGAGATCTCCCGCCTCCCCGTCACCCGGACCTGCTGCAGGAAGGCGGAGGTCTCGGCGATCCTTCGGTTCGCGGGCGGGCTGCACCTGGTGAGCGGCCGCATCGTCATCGAGGCCGAACTGGACACGGGCATCGCCGCCCGCCGGCTCCGCAAGGACATCCTGGAGATCTTCGGCCACTCCTCCGACCTGGTGGTGATGGCCCCGGGCGGACTGCGCCGGGGCAGCCGCTTCGTCGTCCGGGTCGTCGCGGGCGGGGACCAGCTGGCACGCCAGACGGGCCTCGTGGACGGCCGCGGCCGCCCGATCCGGGGCCTTCCCCCGCAGGTGGTCTCCGGGGCCACCTGTGACGCGGAGGCGGCCTGGCGCGGTGCCTTCCTGGCCCACGGCTCCCTCACCGAGCCGGGCCGGTCCTCCTCCTTGGAGGTCACCTGCCCCGGCCCCGAGGCCGCCCTGGCCCTGGTGGGTGCCGCCCGCCGGCTCTCCATCGCCGCCAAGGCGCGCGAGGTGCGCGGGGTGGACCGCGTCGTCGTCCGTGACGGTGACGCGATCGGCGCCCTGCTGACCCGGCTCGGCGCCCACGAGTCGGTGCTCGCCTGGGAGGAGCGGCGGATGCGGCGCGAGGTGCGTGCCACCGCCAACCGCCTCGCCAACTTCGACGACGCCAACCTGCGCCGCTCGGCGCGGGCCGCGGTGGCCGCCGGAGCCCGGGTGCAGCGCGCGCTGGAGATCCTCGGCGAGGAGGTTCCCGAGCACCTCGCCGCGGCCGGCCGGCTGCGCATGGAGCACAAGCAGGCCTCCCTGGAGGAGCTGGGCGCGCTCGCCGACCCGCCGCTGACCAAGGACGCCGTCGCCGGCCGGATCCGCCGCCTGCTCGCCATGGCCGACAAGCGGGCGCAGGACCTGGGCATCCCGGGCACCGAGTCCAACCTGGACCTCAGCGAGGAGCTGGCCGACAACATGGCCGGCTGACCCGTACGTCCGCACGTGGTCCGGCAGGGGCCCGCACGCTCACTCGTGCGGGCCCCTTCTCGGTACGCCCCATTGACATGAGCACGGGCCGGTCGTGAGCCTGGCGTCCGCACGCTTTCGTGGCAGACGACGCCCAGGGGGGCACATGAGGCAACGCGCGAGATCGATCCTCGCCGCAAGCGCACTCGTCTTCGGAACCACACTCGCCGCGCTACCCGTGGCGGCCCACGCCCAGCCCGCGTCCGGCACCGCGTCCGGCGCCGACGAGGTGCGGGTCTACGACGCCGACATCACCAAGGAACAGGTCCCGCTCGTCCTGGCCGCCGGCCAGGACGCCCACGAGCTCGCCGAACGCGCCCCGCAGACCGGGACCGCCAAGGTCGAGCTCTTCCTCACGGGGGACCAGGCCGCGGGACTCGCCGCCCAGGGCGTCAAACTCGCCGAGCGCAAGGTCCCCGCCCAGGCGCTGGCCCGTGCCAAGGCCGCCGGGGACGGGGTCTTCCGCCCGTACAGCGGCAAGGGCGGCCTCCAGGAGGAGATCCTGCGGACCGCGCAGCAGAACCCCGGGCTCACCAAGGTCGTCTCCATCGGCAAGACCGTCCAGGGCAAGGACATCCTCGCCCTCAAGGTCAGCAAGGACGCGAAGAAGGCCAAGGACGGCGACAAGCCGTCCGTGCTCTACATGTCCAACCAGCACGCCCGTGAGTGGATCACCCCCGAGATGACCCGGCGGCTGATGCACCACACGCTGGACGAGTACGGCAAGGACCCGCGGATCACCAAGCTCGTGGACTCCACCGAGCTGTGGTTCCTGCTCTCCGCCAACCCCGACGGCTACGACTACACGTTCACGGCCGACAGCGCCCGGCTGTGGCGCAAGAACCTCCACGACAACAACGGCGACGGCAAGATCACGGCCGTGGACGGCGTGGACCTCAACCGGAACTTCTCCTACAAGTGGGGCTACGACAACGAGGGTTCCTCCCCGAGCCTCTCCAGCGAGACCTACCGCGGCCCGAGCGCCTCCTCCGAGCCCGAGACCAGGGCCCTGGACGCCTTCGAGAAGCGCATCGGCTTCCGGTACGCCATCAACTACCACTCGGCCTCCGAGCTGCTGCTCTACGGAGTGGGCTGGCAGGTGGCCACCCCGACCCCCGACGACGTCGCCTACAAGGCGCTCGCCGGCACCCCCGAGAAGTCCGCCGTCCCCGGTTACTACCCGCAGCTCTCCTCCGAGCTGTACACGACCAACGGCGAGGCGGACGGCCACGCGGCCAACGTCAACGGCGTCATGATGTTCACGCCGGAGATGACCACCTGCCAGACGGCCTCGGCGATCGACCCGAACGACCGGTGGAAGCCCGAGGACTGCGCCTCCGGATTCAACTTCCCGGACGACGAGAAGCTGATCCAGCAGGAGTTCGCCAAGAACGTCCCCTTCGCACTGTCCGTCGGCGAGAGCGCCGCGCACCCGGACCAGCCCTCCTCCTCCGTGGGCCTGAGCGCCGCCGACTTCACCCCCGACCCCTTCACCACCTCCTACGTGGAGCGGGGCGAGGACCAGACGGTCGCGGTCACCGCCCGCAAGGCCCTGAAGGACAAGCGGCTCAACTTCCGGATCAACGGCGGCCGCACGCACGACGACGCACTCAAGGCCTGGAAGGGCGGTGACGTCTACGGCGGCGAGGACAACAACTGGTTCGACGAGTACCGGGCCAAGGTGGACGGGGCCGGGCCCGGCGACAAGGTCGAGGTGTGGTTCACCGGCCGCGACCGTTCCGACAAGCAGGTCTCCAGCGAGCACTTCACGTACACCGTGGCGCAGCGCGCCCGCGCGGACGTCCTGGTGATCGCGGAGGAGGGCGCGAAGGCCCAGCAGGCCCAGACCTACGTGGACGCGCTGCGCGCCAACGGGAAGTCGGCCGCCGTCTGGGACGTGGCCACCCAGGGAGTCCCCCACCACCTCGGGGTGCTCTCGCACTTCTCCACCGCCGTCCACTACACCGGGGCCAAGGCGCCCGGCGGCGAGACGCAGCTGGCCGTGCGCGACTTCCTCAACGAGGGCGGCAAGCTGATCGAGGCCGGTGAACTGGCGGGCGGCCGGGCCCAGGTCGGCCGCGCCCTGACGGACGACTTCAGCCAGTACTACCTCGGCGCCTACGGGCGGGCGGGCGTCTCCGGCCCCACCGGCTTCACCGGCGCGGGCTCACTCGCAGGCGTCAAGGGCGGCCTGGCCGGCGCGGCGGGCAACCCGCTCGACGCCCCCGGCGCCTACACCGTCACCTCCGACAGCCTGCCGGCGGCGCAGTTCCCGCAGTTCAAGAGCGCGCAGGCGGGCCAGTACGCCGGGGTCGTGAACCCGTACGCCCCGTACGCGGGCAGCGGGATGGCCGCGGCCACCCACGAGGACGACGACTGGAAGCGCCTCACGCGGACCGTCGACCTCACCAAGGTCACCGCCGCGGAGCGGCCGCAGCTGAAGATGGCCCTCAACTGGAACACCGAGGAGGGCTACGACCACGCCGTCCTGGAGGCCCGTACCGCCGGAGGCGAGGACTGGACCACACTCCCGGACTCGGGCGGGCTGAGCTCCACCACAGTCCCGGCGGAGTGCGAGGCCGGATTCCTCGTCAACGACCACCCCTTCCTGCGCCACTACCTCACCCTGAACGGCGGCGGTTGCTCACCGAGCGGCACCAGCGGGGCGTGGAACAGCTTCACCGGATCCTCGGGCGGCTGGAAGCAGGTCTCCTTCGACCTGAGCGCCTACGCGGGCAAGACCGTCGAGGTCTCGCTCTCCTACGTCACCGACCCGGGTTCGGGCGGCCGCGGTGTCTTCGCGGACGAGGCCCGGGTCTCCCTGGGCGGGACCGACCAGGCCGTCGAGGGCTTCGAGAGCTCGCTCGGTGCGTGGACGGCGCAGGGCGCACCTGCCGGAAGTCCCGATGTTCCGGGCGATTGGTCCAGGTCGGGCGAACTGTTCAAGTCCTACGCGGCGGTCACTACGCGTGACACGGTGCTCCTCGGCTTCGGCCTGGAGCACGTGCCGGCCGCGGCGGACCGTGCCGTACTCCTGGGCAAGGCACTTCGCTCGCTGAACCACTGACCTGCGGCCCCACCCCCGATCACAGTGCGTGACGGGGCCCGAGGTCCCCGAGGTCCCGTGCCGGCGCGTCTGGTACAGGGCCTCGGGGCGTGTCCGGCTCCCGTCGATGTCACTCCCAAGCTCACGGAGAGGTAGGGTCGTAAGCGGTCGGGGACATCCCATACAGCTCGCCGGCGGACAGGCCGGCGTACCAACGAGGAGATCGGTTCGTGACGATCCGCGTAGGCATCAATGGTTTTGGCCGCATTGGCCGCAACTACTTCCGGGCGCTCCTGGAGCAGGGAGCGGACATCGAGATCGTCGGTGTCAACGACCTGACTGACAACGCCACCCTGGTGCACCTGCTCAAGTACGACACCATCCTGGGCCGCCTCAAGGCCGAGGTCTCCCACACCGCCGACACCATCACGGTGGGCGGCAACACCTTCAAGACCTTCGCCGAGCGCGACCCCGCGAACCTCCCCTGGGGCGAGCTGGGTGCCGACATCGTCATCGAGTCGACCGGCATCTTCACGAAGAAGGCCGACGCCTCCAAGCACCTTGCCGCCGGCGCGAAGAAGGTCCTCATCTCGGCTCCGGCCAAGGACGAGGACATCACGATCGTGATGGGTGTCAACCAGGACAAGTACGACGCGGCCAACCACCACGTCATCTCCAACGCCTCCTGCACCACCAACTGCGTGGCGCCGATGGCCAAGGTCCTCCTGGAGAACTTCGGCATCGTCAAGGGCATGATGACCACGGTCCACGCCTACACGAACGACCAGCGCATCCTGGACTTCCCGCACTCGGACCTGCGCCGCGCCCGTGCCGCCGCCGAGAACATCATCCCGACCACCACCGGTGCCGCCAAGGCCACCGCCCTGGTCATCCCGGAGCTCGCGGGCAAGCTCGACGGCATCGCGATGCGCGTCCCGGTCCCCACCGGTTCCGTGACCGACCTGGTCATCGAGCTGGAACGCGAGGTGACCAAGGACGAGGTCAACACCGCCTTCCAGAAGGCCGCCGAGGGCCAGCTGAAGGGCATCCTCGACTACACCGAGGACGCGATCGTCTCCTCCGACATCGTGAACTGGCCGGCCTCCTGCACCTTCGACTCCTCCCTGACCATGGTCCAGGGCAAGAGCGTCAAGGTCATCGGCTGGTACGACAACGAGTGGGGCTACTCCAACCGCCTCGTCGACCTCACCGTCTTCGTTGGCGGTCAGCTCTAAAACGTAGGGCAAGGCACCACCATGTGAGCACAGGGTCCGCTCGGCGCGATGAGGCGCCGTTCGGGCCCTGTGGCTTGCCTGGCCCTCCCGTCCTCGCCCTCCGGGTGAAGGTCTCCTAAGGAGTAGGAAACACATGAAGACGATCGACGAACTGCTCGCCGAGGGCGTCACCGGCAAGCGGGTCTTCGTCCGCGCCGACCTCAACGTGCCGCTCGCGAACGGTGAGATCACCGACGACGGCCGCATCCGCGCCGTCCAGCCGACGATCGCGAAGCTCGCCGAAGCCGGCGCCCGCGTGATCGTGGCCTCGCACCTGGGCCGCCCCAAGGGCGCCCCGGACCCGGCCTTCTCGCTGGCCCCGGCCGCCAAGCGGCTCGGTGAACTGCTCGGCGCGGACGTCGCGTTCGCCACCGACACGGTCGGCTCCTCCGCCAAGGAGACCGTCGCCGCCCTCGCCGACGGCCGGGTCGCGGTCATCGAGAACCTGCGCTTCAACGCCGGTGAGACCGCGAAGGACGACGCCGAGCGCGGCGCCTTCGCGGACCGGCTCGCCGAGCTGGCCGACGTCTACGTCGGCGACGGCTTCGGCGCCGTCCACCGCAAGCACGCCTCGGTATTCGACCTGCCCGCGCGCCTCCCGCACGTCGCCGGGTACCTGATCGCCACCGAGGTCGGCGTCCTGAAGAAGCTCACCGCCGAGGTCAAGCGCCCGTACGTGGTCGTCCTGGGCGGCGCCAAGGTCTCCGACAAGCTCGCCGTCATCGACGAGCTCCTCGGCAAGGCCGACCGCCTCCTCATCGGCGGCGGCATGGCGTACACCTTCCTCAAGGCCAAGGGCTACGAGGTCGGCATCTCCCTGCTCCAGGAAGACCAGCTGGACAAGGTCACGGAGTACATGGAGCGCGCCGAGAAGAACGGCGTCGAGCTGGTCCTGCCGGTCGACGTCCTCGTCTCCGGGGACTTCCCCGACCTGAAGACCAAGGCCCCGGCCGACTTCGAGACCGTCGACGCGGACAAGATCCCTGCCGACAAGGAGGGCCTCGACATCGGCCCCAAGACGCGTGAGCTCTACGCGTCGAAGATCGTCGATGCCGAGACCGTGTTCTGGAACGGCCCGGTCGGCGTCTTCGAGCACCCCGACTACGCGAACGGCACCAAGGCCGTCGCGCAGGCCCTCGTCGACAGCAACGCCTTCACCGTCGTCGGTGGCGGCGACAGCGCTGCCGCGGTCCGCATCCTGGGCTTCGACGAGAACGCCTTCGGTCACATTTCCACCGGTGGTGGCGCCAGCCTCGAATACCTCGAGGGCAAGACGCTCCCCGGCCTCGCCGCCCTGGAGGGCTGAACCCCTATGACTGCTGCTGCCAACGGCCGTACCCCGCTGATGGCGGGCAACTGGAAGATGAACCTCAACCACCTTGAGGCCATCGCCCACACCCAGAAGATCGCCTTCTCGCTCGCCGACAAGGACTACGACGCCGTCGACGTGGCGGTGCTCCCGCCCTTCGTCGACCTGCGCTCGGTCCAGACCCTGGTCGACGCCGACAAGCTGAAGATCAAGTACGGCGCCCAGGACATCTCGGCGCACGACTCCGGCGCCTACACCGGCGAGATCTCCGGCCCGATGCTCGCGAAGCTCGGCTGCACCTTCGTGGCCGTCGGCCACAGCGAGCGCCGCCAGTACCACGGCGAGGGCGACGAGGTCTGCAACGCCAAGGTCAAGGCCGCCTACAAGCACGGGCTCACCCCGATCCTGTGCGTCGGCGAGGGCCTGGACGTCCGCAAGGCCGGCGGCCAGGTCGCGCACACGCTGGCCCAGGTCGACGGCGGTCTCAAGGACGTCCCGGCCGAGCAGGCCGAGTCCATCGTGATCGCGTACGAGCCCGTCTGGGCCATCGGGACCGGCGAGGTCGCCACCCCCGAGGACGCCCAGGAGGTCTGCGGTGCGATCCGCGGCCGCCTCGCGGAGCTGTACTCCCAGGAGCTGGCCGACAAGGTCCGCATCCAGTACGGCGGCTCCGTGAAGTCCGGCAACATCGCCGCGATCATGGCGCAGCCCGACGTCGACGGCGCCCTGATCGGCGGCGCGGCGCTGGACGTGGACGAGTTCGTCAAGATCGTCCGCTTCCGCGACCAGTGAAGCGACCGGTGAGTATGCGGTAGGGCGGATCCGTCGTACCCTTGCGGGGGCCAGGGGGCTGCGATCGGCAGCCGCTGGCCCCCGCGGGCGTCGCAGGCCCGGTAAAACCTGAAAGCCCAGAATGCCCAGAAAGTAGGAATCAGCCGTGATTATGGGGTTCTCGATCGCCCTGGTCGTCTTCAGCGCCCTGCTGATGCTGCTCGTGCTGATGCACAAGGGCAAGGGTGGCGGTCTGTCCGACATGTTCGGCGGCGGCATGCAGTCCTCGGTCGGCGGCTCCTCCGTGGCAGAGCGCAACCTCGACCGCATCACCGTCGTGATCGGGCTCCTGTGGTTCGCCTGCATCGTGACGCTCGGCCTGCTCACGAAGTCGAGCAGCTGACCGTTCTGGCCATTGTGCCGGTCCCGTCGGCTCCGCCCCGCCTATCATGAGGTCCTGTGTCCACGGCTGGAGCGAGTAACTCCGGTTAGTGGACGCGCGTTGGGCCTTCCGTAGACTGGGGCGCCCGCAGCGGACATCCCCTCTCGCTCCGCGGCACCATCACGCAGGGAGTTACGACCGTGGCAAGTGGCAACGCGATTCGTGGAAGTCGGGTCGGAGCCGGGCCGATGGGCGAGGCCGAGCGCGGTGAATCCGCGCCCCGCCTGCGCATCTCCTTCTGGTGCTCGAACGGGCACGAGACGCAGCCGAGCTTCGCCAGCGACGCACAGGTGCCGGACACCTGGGACTGCCCGCGCTGCGGGTTCCCGGCCGGCCAGGACCGGGACAACCCGCCCGCGCCGCCGCGCACCGAGCCGTACAAGACGCACCTCGCGTACGTACGGGAACGCCGCACCGACGCCGACGGCGAGGCCATCCTCGCCGAGGCCCTCGCCAAGCTCCGCGGCGAGATCTGAGGACCGGCGACAACCGGCACCACCCTTGAGAGTGACTCGGGGCCCGGCCCGTGGGAGAGCGAATCCCGCGGGCCGGGCCCCTTTTTGTCCGTTGTCCCCCCTCGGATCCCTTAGGTTTGGAGGCGGCGGGGCACAACAGGACGGAAGAAGTGGGTTGATGTCCGAGATGAATGCAGACAGCCGTACGAGGCTTGACCGGACGCCGCAGTGGAACGCGCTCGGCAAGCACCGTGAAGAGCTGGGGCAGACGCATCTGCGGGAGCTGTTCGAGGCGGACCCGGAGCGCGGCACCAAGTACACCCTGGCGGCCGGGGACCTGCACATCGACTACGCGAAGCACCTCGTCACCGACGAGACGCTCGCGCTGCTGCGCGAACTGGCCGCGGCGACCGGCGTCGCCGAACTGCGCGACGCCATGTTCCGCGGCGAGAAGATCAACATCACCGAGGACCGGGCGGTCCTGCACACCGCGCTGCGCGCCCCGGAGAGTGCCGTCGTGAAGGTCGACGGCGAGGACGTCGTCCCGGAGGTGCACTCGGTCCTGCGCAAGATGGCGGCCTTCTCCGACCGGGTCCGGTCGGGGGAGTGGACGGGCCACACCGGCAAGCGCATCAAGAACGTCGTCAACATCGGCATCGGCGGCTCCGACCTCGGCCCGGCGATGGCGTACGAGGCCCTGCGGGCCTTCAGCGACCGCGACCTGACGATGCGTTTCGTCTCCAACGTCGACGGCGCGGACCTGCACGAGGCCGTGCGCGACCTGGACCCGGCCGAGACGCTCTTCATCATCGCCTCGAAGACCTTCACCACCATCGAGACCATCACCAACGCCACCTCGGCGCGGGACTGGCTGCTCACGGAGTTGGGGGCCGGTGAAGAGGCCGTCGCCCGCCACTTCGTGGCGCTGTCGACCAACGAGGAGAAGGTCGCCGAGTTCGGCATCGACACGGCCAACATGTTCGGGTTCTGGGACTGGGTCGGCGGCCGCTACTCCTTCGACTCGGCCATCGGGCTCTCCCTGATGATCGCCATCGGCCCGGACCACTTCCGGCAGCTGCTGGACGGCTTCCACCTGATGGACGAGCACTTCCGCACGGCGCCGCCGGAGGAGAACGCGCCGCTGCTGATGGGGCTGTTGGGGATCTGGTACGGCAACTTCCACGACGCGCAGTCCCATGCGGTCCTGCCGTACAGCCACTACCTGTCGCGGTTCACGGCCTACCTCCAGCAGCTCGACATGGAGTCCAACGGCAAGTCGGTCGACCGCAACGGCGACCCCGTCGACTGGCAGACCGGCCCGGTCGTGTGGGGCACCCCCGGCACCAACGGGCAGCACGCGTACTACCAGTTGATCCACCAGGGCACGAAGCTGATCCCGGCGGACTTCATCGGCTTCGCCCGACCGGTGGACGGCCTCCTCCCCGGCCTGGTGGCCCAGCACGACCTGCTGATGGCCAACTTCTTCGCCCAGACGCAGGCCCTGGCCTTCGGCAAGACGCCGGAGGAGGTGCGCGCGGAGGGCGTCGCCGAGGAGCTCGTCCCGCACAAGACCTTCCGGGGCAACCACCCGACGACGACGATCCTCGCCCGCGAGCTGACCCCGTCGGTACTGGGGCAGCTCATCGCCCTCTACGAGCACAAGGTGTTCGTCCAGGGCGCCGTGTGGAACATCGACTCCTTCGACCAATGGGGCGTCGAGCTCGGCAAGGTCCTCGCCAAGCGGCTGGAGCCCGCACTGGTGGAGGGGGCCGATGTGGCGGGCCTCGACCCCTCGACGCGGGCGCTCGTGGCCAGGTACCGGGAACTGCGCGGCCGCTGAGCCCTCCGGCGTGAACGCGAAAGCGCCCCGCACCGACCGGTGCGGGGCGCTTTCGCCCGTTCAGGACGCCGGGGAGTACAGCCCGGCCGGCAGCTTGGCCGCCGCCGCCCGGTCCAGCAGCCACAGCGTGCGGCTGCGGCCGTAGGCCTGCGCGGCAGGGGCCTGGACCCCGCCCGCGCCGCCGAGCGCGACGGCCACCGCCGCGGCCTTGTCCTCGCCGGCCGCCAGCAGCCACACCTCGCGGGCCGCGCGGATCGCCGGGAGGGTCAGGGAGACCCGGGTGGGCGGGGGCTTCGGGGCGCCGTGCACGCCGACGACGGTGCGCTCGGTCTCCCGGGTCGCCGGGTGTTCCGGGAACAGCGAGGCCACGTGCGTGTCCGGGCCGACGCCCAGCATCAGCACGTCGAAGGTGGGGACCGGACCGTGGTCCTCCGGCCCGGAGGCCCGCTCCAGCTCCGCCGCGTAGGCGGCCGCGGCGGCGTCCACGTCCACCCCGTACGGGCCGTCGGAGGCGGGCATGACGTGCACCCGCGCGGGATCCACCGGGACGGAGTCCAGGAGGGCCTCACGGGCCTGCACGTGGTTGCGCTCGGGGTCGTCGGCGGGGACGTAGCGCTCGTCGCCCCACCAGAGGTCGATGCGGGACCAGTCGACCGCGTCCCGGGCGGGGGCGACGGAGAGGGCCGCGAGCAGGCCGTTGCCGTTGCGGCCGCCGGTCAGGACCACGGAGGCGCTGCCACGGGCGGCCTGCGCGTCCACGATCTTCGTGATGAGCCGGGCCGCCGTGGCCTGGGCCATCAGCTCCTTGTCCCGGTGGACGACGACCTGGGGAGTCGTCATACCCATGTGCTGCCGCCTTCTTGGTAGTTCGGGTCGTGCGGTGGTTCCGGTCCGGGGCGGAGCACCGGGGGACGGATGAAGGGCGGGGCGGGGAGCCGCTCCGCCCTTCACCGGTACCGCTACTTGGCCGGGGCCTTCTTCGCCGCCGGCTTGGCGGCGGGCTTGGCCGGGGCCGGGGCCTCGGCCGGAGCCTCGGCCTCGGGCTCCGCCTCGGCCGGAGCCGCGGCGGCGGCCGGGGCGGCCGCCTCCAGGCGGGCCACGCCGAACTTCAGCGAGGCCTCGTAGGTGTTGTCCGGGTCCAGCCGGCGCAGCTCCTCCGCCAGCAGCTCGGCCGTGTCCCGGCGCTTGAGAGCCACCGCACGGTCGGGCTGCCCCGGCATGCACAGCGTCGCCAGCGCGCCGTCCGCCCGGTCCAGGACGATCGAGCCGTCCTTGGTCTCCAGCCGTACGGCGGTCAGCCCCGGCCCGCCGGAGAGGGCGCGGTGGACCGGCACCCCGAGACGGTCCGCCAGCCACATGGCCAGCAGCTCGCAGCTCGGGTTCTCGTCCTCGCCCTCGACGGTCGCCGAGGCGACGGCCGACAGGCCCTGCTGGTCCAGCGCGGCGGCCAGCATCGAACGCCACGGGGTGATCCGGGTCCAGGACAGGTCGGTGTCACCCGGCGCGTACGCCGCCGCCCGCTCGCCGAGCGCGGCGATGGGCTTCTCCGAGGAGTAGGTGTCGGTGATCCGGCGCTGTCCCAGCGCGCCCAGCGGGTCGCCCGCCAGGTCCGCGGGAGCACCCTCCGGCCACCAGACGACCACGGGGGCGTCGGGCAGCAGGAGCGGGAGCACCACCGACTGGGCGTGGTCGACCAGTTCGCCGTGCAGGCGGAGCACGACCGTCTCCCCGCTGCCGGCGTCCGCCCCGACGCGGATCTCCGCGTCGAGGCGGGCGTCACGGCGGCTGCGCGGGGAACGGCTGACCCGCTTGACCACGACGACGATCCGCGAGGGGTGTTCGTGGGACGCGTCGTTCGCCGACTTGAGCGCGTCGTACGCGTTCTCCTCGTCGGTCACGATCACCAGCGTGAGGACCATGCCGATGGCCGGCGTGCCGATGTCCCGGCGCGCCTGCACCAACGCGGCGTTGATCTTGCTGGAGGTGGTCTCCGTGAGGTCGATCTTCATGGCCGGCGCCAGCTCCGTCCGTCTCGTGCGAGCATCTCGTCCGCCTCGACCGGCCCCCAGGTGCCCGCCGGGTACTGCGCGGGCTTGCCGTGCTTGTCCCAGTACTCCTCGATCGGGTCGAGGATGTTCCAGGACAGCTCGACTTCCTGGTGACGCGGGAAGAGGTTCGCGTCGCCGAGGAGGACGTCGAGGATGAGCCGCTCGTACGCCTCGGGGCTGGACTCGGTGAAGGACTCGCCGTAGGCGAAGTCCATCGTGACGTCCCGGACCTCCATGGAGGTGCCCGGCACCTTGGAGCCGAAGCGGACGGTCACGCCCTCGTCCGGCTGGACCCGGATGACCAGGGCGTTCTGCCCCAGCTCCTCGGTCGCGCCCGACTCGAACGGCAGGTACGGCGCCCGCTTGAAGACCACGGCGATCTCGGTCACCCGGCGGCCCAGGCGCTTGCCCGTCCGCAGGTAGAAGGGGACGCCCGCCCAGCGGCGGTTGTTGATCTCCAGGCGGATGGCCGCGTAGGTGTCGGTCTTCGACTTGGGGTCGATGCCGTCCTCTTCGAGGTACCCGACGACCTTCTCGCCACCCTGCCAGGCCGCCGAGTACTGGCCGCGCACGGTGTGCTTGCCCAGGTCCTCGGGCAGCTCCACGGCGGTGAGCACCTTGAGCTTCTCGGCCACCAGCGCCTTGGGATGGAAGGAGCCCGGCTCCTCCATCGCGGTCAGCGCCAGCAGCTGGAGCAGGTGGTTCTGGATGACGTCGCGCGCGGCGCCGATGCCGTCGTAGTAGCCGGCCCGGCCACCGATGCCGATGTCCTCCGCCATGGTGATCTGCACGTGGTCGACGTACGACCGGTTCCAGATCGGCTCGAACATGGTGTTGGCGAAGCGGAGCGCCAGGATGTTCTGGACGGTCTCCTTGCCGAGGTAGTGGTCGATCCGGAAGACCTCGTCACGGGGGAAGACCTCGTGGACGACCTTGTTGAGCTCTTCCGCGCTCTTGAGGTTGTGGCCGAAGGGCTTCTCGATGACGGCGCGCCGCCAGGAGCCTTCCTTCTGTGCCAGACCGTGGTCCTTGAGCTGCTGGACCACCTTGGGGAAGAACTTCGGGGGCACGGAGAGGTAGAAGGCGAAGTTGCCGCCCGTCCCCTGTGCCTTGTCGAGTTCCTCGATCGTGGCCTTGAGGGTCTCGAAGGCCGCGTCGTCGTCGAAATCGCCCTGGACGAACCGGCAGCCCTGCACCAACTGCTGCCAGACCTCTTCGCGGAAGGGGGTGCGGGAGTGCTGCTTGACAGCGTCGTGCACCTCCTTGGCGAAGTCCTCGTCCTGCCACTCGCGGCGGGCGAAGCCGATCAGGGAGAAGCCCGGCGGCAGCAGGCCGCGGTTCGCCAGGTCGTAGACGGCGGGCATCAGCTTCTTGCGCGACAGGTCACCCGTAACGCCGAAAATGACCAGGCCGGACGGCCCCGCGATGCGCGGGAGCCGCCGGTCCTGTGCGTCACGAAGCGGGTTCGCTCCGTTCACCGACAAAATACTCAGTCCTCCGCGGGGGCGAGGCGCTTGAGTTCCGCCTCGGTCGACTTCAGCAGGTCGTTCCACGACGCCTCGAACTTCTCGACGCCTTCGTCTTCGAGCAGCTGCACCACATCGTCGTACGCGATGCCCAGCTTCGCGACCGCGTCGAGCTCGGCGCGAGCCTGCTCGTACGTGCCGCGGATGGTGTCGCCGGAGACCTCGCCGTGGTCGGCGGTGGCCTCCAGGGTGGCCTCGGGCATGGTGTTCACGGTGCCGGGGGCGACCAGGTCCACCACGTACAGGGTGTCCTTGTACGCCGGGTCCTTGACGCCGGTCGAGGCCCACAGCGGGCGCTGCTTGTTGGCGTGCGCCCTGTCCAGGGCCGCCCAGCGCTCGGAGGAGAAGACCTCTTCGTAGGCCTCGTAGGCCAGACGGGCGTTGGCGAGGGCCGCCTTGCCCTTCAGGGCCTTCGCCTCGTCGGTCCCGATGCCGTCGAGGCGCTTGTCGATCTCGCTGTCCACGCGGGACACGAAGAAGGAGGCGACCGAGTGGATCTCGGAGAGGTCCAGGCCGGCGGCCTTCGCCTTCTCCAGGCCCGCCAGGTACGCGTCCATGACCGCGCGGTAGCGCTCCAGCGAGAAGATCAGCGTGACGTTGACGCTGATCCCCCGGCCGATGACCTCGGTGATCGCCGGCAGGCCGGCCTCGGTCGCCGGGATCTTGATCAGGGTGTTCGGGCGGTCCACCAGCCAGGCGAGCTGCTTGGCCTCGGCGATGGTCGCCGTGGTCTCGTGCGCCAGACGCGGGTCGACCTCGATCGACACGCGGCCGTCCTGGCCCTCGGTCGCGTCGAAGACCGGGCGCAGGATGTCGGCGGCGTCGCGGACGTCCGCCGTGGTGATCATCCGGATCGCCTCGTCGACGGTGACCTTGCGGGCGGCGAGGTCGGCGAGCTGCTGCTCGTAACCGTCACCGCTGCTGATCGCCTTCTGGAAGATGGACGGGTTGGTGGTGACACCGACCACGTGGCTCTGGTCGATGAGCTCGGCGAGGTTGCCGGACGTGATGCGCTTGCGGGACAGGTCGTCCAGCCAGATCGCCACGCCCTCGTCGGAGAGGCGCTTGAGTGCGTCTGTCATGGGAATTGCATCTCCTACTTGGTTCTGGTGCCGGACTCAGCGCGCGGCGGCGGTGATGGAGGCCTTGGCTGCTGCGGTCACGGCTTCGGCGGTGAGGCCGAACTCGCGGAACAGGACGGCGCCGTCGGCGGAGGCACCGAAGTGCTCCAGCGAGACGATCCGGCCCGCGTCACCGACGTAACGGTGCCAGGTCAGGCCGATGCCGGCCTCGACCGCGACTCGCGCCTTGACGGAGGGGGGCAGCACGCTGTCCTTGTACTCCTGGTCCTGCTCCTCGAACCACTCGACGCACGGCATCGAGACCACGCGCGCCGGAACGCCCTCGGCCTGGAGCGCCTCGCGCGCGGCGACGGCGAGCTGGACCTCGGAACCGGTGCCGATGAGCACGACCTGCGCGGGGCCGCCCTCGGCCTCGAACAGCACGTACCCGCCCTTGGCGGCGTCCTCGTTGCGCTCGTAGGTCGGCACGCCCTGGCGGGTCAGCGCCAGACCGTGCGGGGCACCCTTGCCGAACACCTTGGTGTGGCGGCGCAGGACCTCGCGCCAGGCGATGGCGGTCTCGTTCGCGTCGGCCGGACGGACGACGTTCAGACCCGGGATGGCGCGCAGCGCGGCGACGTGCTCGACCGGCTGGTGGGTCGGGCCGTCCTCGCCGAGGCCGATGGAGTCGTGCGTCCACACGTACGTCACCGGCAGGTGCATCAGCGCGGACAGCCGGACGGCGTTGCGCATGTAGTCGGAGAACACCAGGAAGGTGCCGCCGTAGATGCGGGTGTGGCCGTGCAGGGCGATGCCGTTCATGGCCGCGGCCATGGCGTGCTCGCGGATGCCGAAGTGGATGGTGCGGCCGTACGGGTCGGCCTCCGGCAGCGGATTGCCCACCGGCAGGAACGAGGAGTTCTTGTCGATGGTGGTGTTGTTGGAGCCGGCCAGGTCGGCCGAGCCGCCCCACAGCTCCGGGATGATCGCGCCGAGCGCTTCGAGGACCTTGCCGGAGGCGGCGCGGGTGGCGACGCCCTTGCCGGTCTCGAAGACGGGGAGCTTGTCCTCCCAGCCGGCGGGCAGCTCGTTGGCGTTGACGCGGTCGAACTCGGCCGCGCGCTGCGGGTTGGCGGTGCGCCAGGCGGAGAACTCCTTCTCCCAGGCGGCGCGGGCGTCACGGCCGCGGTCCACGAGGCCGCGGGTGTGGCCGAGGACCGCGTCGGAGACCTCGAAGGTCTGCTCCGGGTCGAAGCCGAGCACGCGCTTGGTCGCGGCGACCTCGTCGTTGCCGAGGGCCGAGCCGTGGGAGGCCTCGGTGCCCTGGGCGTGCGGGGCCGGCCAGGCGATGATCGAGCGGGCCGCGATGAAGGACGGACGCTCCGTCTCGGCCTTCGCGGCCTGGAAGGCCTCGAACAGCGCCTTCGGGTCGAGGTCGCCGTTGGCCTGCGGGGCCACGCGCTGGACGTGCCAGCCGTACGCCTCGTAGCGCTTCAGGGTGTCTTCGGAGACGGCGGTCTCGGTGTCGCCCTCGATGGAGATGTGGTTGTCGTCCCACAGGAGCACGAGGTTGCCGAGCTTCTGGTGGCCGGCCAGCGCGGACGCCTCGTGGGAGATGCCCTCCTGGAGGCAGCCGTCGCCCGCGATCGCGTAGACCATGTGGTCGAACGGGGAGGTGCCGGTGGCCGCCTCCGGGTCGAACAGACCGCGCTCGTAGCGGGCGGCCATGGCCATGCCCACCGCGTTCGCGATGCCCTGGCCCAGCGGGCCGGTGGTGGTCTCGACGGCGGCCGTGTGGCCGTACTCCGGGTGCCCGGGGGTCTTGGAGCCCCAGGTGCGGAACGCCTTGAGGTCGTCCAGCTCCAGGCCGAAGCCACCCAGGTAGAGCTGGGTGTAGAGGGTCAGGGACGAGTGCCCCGCGGAGAGCACGAAACGGTCACGGCCGACCCACTCGGGGTCCGCCGGGTCGTGCCGCATGACCTTCTGGAAGAGGGTGTACGCGGCGGGGGCCAGGCTCATCGCCGTACCGGGGTGGCCGTTTCCGACCTTCTGGACCGCGTCCGCGGCCAGGATGCGGGCGGTGTCGACGGCCCGCTGGTCCAGTTCGGTCCATTCGAGCTCTGTGGTGGTCGGCTTGGTGCTCACCGTTGGTCAGGGCTCCTCTCCACATGTTGAATTCCCGGTGACGAACGACGCACCGGCGCGATTCCGAGCCTACCCCCGCGAGGGCGTGCGGCTATTCGAGTGCAGGCAGTGCGTCGTCAGGTCGGTGCCCCCTGTTCATCCGGCGTCCGCACGCGTG
Organism: Streptomyces sp. M-16; assembly: GCF_052114405.1. Classification (NCBI taxonomy): domain Bacteria; kingdom Bacillati; phylum Actinomycetota; class Actinomycetes; order Kitasatosporales; family Streptomycetaceae; genus Streptomyces; species Streptomyces sp. M-16. Next base: position 18,121 of record NZ_JBFRER010000078.1, read on the forward strand.
AACCGTCCGTCCGGTCCGATCGACCCAACACGAGACGACCCCCGCGCGGGGCGACGCAAGTGCAACGTCTAGAGTGGCGTGGTACGCGCAAGCCTTTACCGGCCCTTCATGTCCTGAAGGGTGCGAGTCGGAGCTTGCTGGATTCTCTCTCAGGGGTGTGCGTGACGGCCGTCGAATCCCGTCCAGCGGGGGTGCTCGGGACGAGCCCCGGTCACCGGCCGTTCGGGGCCCGGGTCATGGCTTTCGTGGCATTGACCAAGCCGCGGATCATCGAACTTCTGCTGATCACCACAGTGCCGGTGATGTTCCTCGCCGAGCAGGGCGTGCCGTCTCTGTGGCTGGTGCTCGCCACCTGCTTCGGCGGCTACCTCTCCGCGGGCGGCGCCAACGCGCTGAACATGTACATCGACCGCGACATCGACGCGCTGATGGACCGTACGGCGCAGCGTCCGCTGGTGACCGGCATGGTGAGCCCCCGCGAGTGCCTGGTCTTCGGCATCTCGCTCGGCGTGATCTCCACCCTGTTCTTCGGTCTGCTGATCAACTGGCTGTCGGCCGCGCTCTCGCTCGGCGCGCTCCTCTTCTACGTCGTGGTCTACACGATGCTGCTCAAGCGGCGCACGGCGCAGAACATCGTCTGGGGCGGGATCGCCGGCTGCCTGCCGGTGCTCATCGGCTGGTCGGCCGTCAAGAACGAGGTCTCCTGGGCCGCGGTCATCCTCTTCCTCGTCATCTTCTTCTGGACGCCGCCGCACTACTGGCCGCTGTCGATGAAGGTGAAGGACGACTACGCGCGCGTCGGCGTGCCGATGCTGCCGGTCGTGGCGGGCAACAAGGCCGTCGCCAAGCAGATCGTCCTCTACAGCTGGGTGATGGTGGCGGTGTCGCTGCTGCTGACCCCGCTGGGGTACACCGGCTGGTTCTACACCTCGGTCGCGCTGCTGGCCGGCGGCTGGTGGCTGTGGGAGGCGCACGCGCTCAGCGCCCGCGCCAAGGCCGGGGTGACGGGTGCGAAGCTCAAGGAGATGCGGCTGTTCCACTGGTCCATCACCTATGTGTCGCTCCTCTTCGTCGCCGTGGCCGTGGATCCCTTCCTCCGTTGATTACTCGCCGGTAGCATGCCCTTCATGGCAGAGACCGCGGAGACCGCAGACACCGCAGAACACAAGAAGCAGGCCCGCAGGGCGGCGAAGCTGGCCCGGCAGATCGGCGCGTTCGCCAAGCAGCACGGCGGCGCCGAGGGCCACCTCGCCCACATCGGCCAGGCCGGCACCCGCATCGTGCTCGTCGGCACGGACGGCGGCTGGGGCGACCTGGTCGCCCGGACGCACACCGTGGCCCGGCTCGCCGCCGAGCAGGCCGGGCTGACCCTCCACGACGAGTTCGACGGAGAGTTCGCCGCCCGCGTCCGGACCGGCCCGTACGAGTGGACGCGCATGGCCGGCATCCAGCTCGGCGGCCCCTCTTCCTGAGGGCCGGACCGGGCCGGACCCGCTCGGTCAACAGCGCGAGCACAACCAACTGCCCCGCTCACCCGTTAGGACCGTGGAACCCGCTTCCTCACGTCCGCAACGGGATGCCCGGATGATCGAAACGCCGCCCCTGGTGGACCAGCACTGCCACGGAGTGCTCCGCACGGAGCTGGGCCTCGCCACGTTCGAGGCCCAGCTGACCGGCGCGGCCGGCCCGCCCGCCGCCGGCACCACCTTCTTCGACACCCAGGCCGGCTTCGCCGTGCGCCGCTGGTGCCCGCCGCTGCTCGGGCTGGAGCCCCACTGCGCGCCCGCCCGCTACCTGGCCCGGCGGCGCGAACTCGGGCCCGCCGAGACCGGGCGGCGGCTGCTGCGCGGCTCGGGGGTGGGCGCCTACCTGGTCGACACGGGGGCGTCCGGGGACCTCACCGGGGCCGAGGAGCTGGCCCTCGCCGGAGAGGCGGAGGCCTTCGAGGTGGTCCGGCTGGAAATACTCGCCGAGCAGGCCGCCGACACCTCCGGGACCGTCGCGGCGTTCCTGGCCAACCTGGGCGGCGCCGTCCACCACGCCGCGGCCTCGGCCGTCGCCTTCGGCTGCGGCGCCGCCACCGGATACGCCCGGGCGCTCGCGGACGACCCGAGCCCGCCGGGCCCCGGCGAGGTGCGCGGGGCCGCCGGGCGGTGGCTGGCCGGGCGGGCCGCAGGAGGGGCCGTACGGGACCCCGTACTCCTGCGGCACCTGCTGTGGAGCGCCGTGAGCTGCGGGCTGCCGGTCCAGCTGCACACCGGGGAGCGGGAGCCGGGGGCGCTGACCGGGTTCGTACGGGCCACCGAGGGCCTGGGGACGCAGCTGGTGCTGCTCGGCGGGTACCCGCACCACCGGCACACGGCGGGGCTGGCCGCCGCGCATGCGCACGTCCACGCCGATCTGGGACCCGCCCTCGCGACTACGGGTGCCCGCGCCGCCGCCGTCCTGGCCGAGCTGCTGGAGCTCGCGCCCTTCGGCAAGCTGCTCTTCTCCAGCGGCGGCCGACGCCTGCCGGAGCTGCACGCGGTCGGCGCGCTGGTGTTCCGGGAGGCGCTGGGCCGGGTCCTGGGCGGCTGGGTCGCCGACGGGGCCTGGTCCTGGCGGGACGCGGACCGGGTGGCGGCGATGGTCGCGGCCGGCAACGCCCGGCGCGTCTACCGGCTGGACGAGCGCGGCTAGCGCGGCTGAGGAAGGCTGGCGCGGCTGAGTACGGCCGCCGCCGCCCCGGAGGCCGGGGCGGCCGGGACGGGTCAGACGGCGGAGAGCTGCGCGTCGTCCCGCGCCGGGACCTCCGACCGGCCCGCGGAGCGCTCGCGCAGGCTCAGCACCACGCGGAGCACGGAGATCCAGACCAGGCAGGAACCCAGCATGTGCACGGCGACCAGCACCTCGGGCACGTCCGTGAAGAACTGGACGTAGCCGATGGCCCCCTGGGCGAGCAGGACGACCAGCAGGTCACGGGCGCGGGCCCGGGTGTCGTCGGGGGCGTCCACGACGCGCAGCACCAGCCACATCGCCACGGCGAGCGCGCAGACCAGCCAGGCGGCGATCGCGTGCACGTGCGCGGTGGTGGCCCAGTCGAACGGCATGCGCTTGATCTCGCTGCTGTCGCCGGCGTGCGGGCCGGAGCCCGTGACGACCGTGCCGGCCGCGATCAGCACCAGGGTGGTCGCGACCAGTGCCCAGGAGAGCTTGCGCACCGGACCGGGCACGCGCGGGCGGGGGGCGGTGTCGCCCTCGCCGGCGCGCTGCCAGGTGACGGTGGTGACGGTGATCAGGCTGGTGGCGAGGAGGAAGTGGCCGGCCACGCTGTAGGGGTTGAGCCCCGTCAGGACGGTGATGCCGCCGAGGACCGCGTTGCCCATCACGAGCGCGAACTGGAGCCAGCCGAGCCGCGTCAGCGAGTGCCGCCAGGGCGTGGCCGAGCGGGCCGCGAGGATGATCCCGCCGACGGCCGCGCAGAGCACGTAGGTCAGCATGCGGTTGCCGAACTCGATGGCCCCGTGGAAGCCCTGCGCCTGCGTCACGACCAGGCTGTCGTCGGTGCACTTGGGCCAGGTGTCGCAGCCGAGACCGGATCCGGTCAGCCGCACCGCGCCACCGGTGACGACGATGAGCACGCTCATGACGAGCGCGGCGAGCGCGGCGCGCCGGACGGTCTGCGGTGACGGGGTCCAGCGGCTGGCGAGGTATGCGAAGGGGTTCAACACGGCCCCTATCGTAAAGGTCGCCTTGTGCAAAGTTTCACGAGGGGGTGGCGGCTGGTGAGTCGGGCCCGATGACCAGGCGGAACCTGGCTCCGGCCGGGTCGCCCTCCGCGTGCCACCAGACGCGGACCCGCCACAGCGCGCCGTCGCCCGGGTAGGCCGCGGAGTCCATGAACCCGCGGACCAGTTCGGCCGCCACGTCCTCTGCCGTCCGGTTCCTCACCTCCGCCGAGTCGCGCCACGGCGCGGGCTGCGCGGCCCACAGCCCGTCCGCCCCGCGCACCTCGATCCGCCATACGGCGAGCCAGGGCGTGACCTCCAGCATCGTCACCACCTGCTCGGCGTCCAGCCCCAGCCGGGCGGCGATCTCCGCCTCCGCCACGCCCTGGATCCGGGCCGCCACCACCGCCTGCGGGAGCAGCCGTTCCGGCAGCAGCCCCTCGGTCCGCAGGCCGGCCAGCGACTCGAAGGTCAGGAAGCGCAGCCGCAGTTCCAGCTGGCGGCCGATGTGGTCCAGGGCCTCCTCGGCCTCCTGCGCCTCCTCGGGCGCGGGGGCCGCGAGCAGCATCCGGCGGAAACCGGCCTCGGCGTCCACCGCCCAGGCGACCGCGTCGGAGGCGAAGCCCAGCTCGGCGAGGCGGTCCCCGAGGAAGACCTTGGCCTGCGCGAGCCCCCGCCGGTTGACGGGGTCGTGCTGGTCGAGGGAGGCCCACACCTCCACGGCGGCCCGGGTCAGATCGCGGGCGCGCTCCCCGGCCGCACGTTCCATGGTGCTCGGGCCGCTCTCGCCGCCCACGCCCAGCGGATACCGGGGCAGCCGGTCCGCGTCGCTCAGCGGCCAGGCCAGCCAGACCCCCTGGTTGATCAGACCCCGGGCGTACCACCGGGCGTACTCCGGCGCGTGCCCGGCGGCCTGCCGCGCGTGCCGCAGCCCCTCCTCGATGGCGGCCAGCGCCCCGGCCCGGTCCCCGGCCGCGAACCGGCGGGCCGCGAGGTCCCCCAGGCGCAGCCCGAGCCGGGCCGCGCAGTCGGCATCGGTCCGGGCGGGCTCGCGCAGCGCCCCGATCAGCTCGGCCAGCAGCCGGTCGCTCTCCCCGGGATCCGCGTGCGCGGCCCCCGAGCGGATCCGCGCCCACTGTTCGTCCAGCCGCAGAACGGCCTCCCGCTGCGCCATGCCCGTCCCCCGGGGTCCCGATCGTCGTGCGTCATCGATGAGCGGAGGCGGTCAACCTCCTCCCTGCCCAACGCACGGCGGACGGGATTCACTCCCAGCGGAAGAACTTCGCGGCGGCGCCCAGTCCCAGCACGGCCCAGACGGCCAGGACCGCCGCGTCGCCCCAGGGCAGCGCGGTCCCGTGCCGGAGCACCTCGCGCAGGCCGTCGGAGAGCGCCGAGATCGGCAGCAGCCCCAGTGCGGACTGCACGGCGCCGGGGAACTTCTCCAGCGGCACGATCACCCCGCCGCCGACCAGCAGGAGCAGGAACACCAGGTTGGCGGCGGCCAGCGTGGCCTCGGCCCTGAGGGTGCCCGCCATCAGCAGCCCGAGCCCGGAGAACGCGGCCGTGCCGAGCAGCAGCAGGGCGGCGACCGACAGCGGGTTCCCCTGCGGGGACCAGCCCAGCGCGAGGGCGATCACCGTCAGCAGGGCGACCTGGAGGACCTCGGTGACCAGCACCGACAGGGTCTTGGAGGCCATCAGCGCCCAGCGCGGCAGCGGGGAGGCCCCGAGCCGCTTGAGCACCCCGTAGCGGCGGTCGAAGCCGGTGGCGATGGCCTGCCCGGTGAAGGCGGTGGACATCACGGCGAGCGCGAGGACGCCCGGCGCGAGGAAGTCGACGGCCTTGCCGGCACCCGTGTCCACGATGTCCACGGCGGAGAACAGGGTCAGCAGCAGCGCCGGGATGATCACGGTGAGCAGCAGCTGCTCCCCGTTGCGCAGCAGCATCCGGGTCTCCAGTGCCGTCTGCGCGACGATCATGCGGGACACGGGCGCGGCCCCCGGACGGGGGGTGAACGTACCGGCGCTCATGAACGCAGCTCCTTGCCCGTGAGTTCGAGGAAGACGTCTTCGAGGGTGTGCCGCTCCACCGAGAGGCTGCTGGGCAGCACCCCGTGCTGGGCGCACCAGGAGGCGACGGTGGCCAGCAGCTGCGGGTCCACCTCGCCGGTGACCCGGTAGGCGCCCGGGGTGAGCTCGGCGGCCTGGGTGCCGTCGGGCAGGGCCTTGAGCAGGGAGGCGAGGTCGAGGGAGGGGCGGCCGGTGAAGCGCAGGGTGTTCTCGGCGCCGCCGCGGCACAGCTCCTCGGGGCTGCCGTGGGCGATGACCCGACCGGCGTCCATGATGGCGACCTCGTCGCAGAGCTGCTCGGCCTCGTCCATGTGGTGGGTGGTGAGGACGACGGTGACCCCGTCGGAGCGCAGTTCCCGTACGAGGTCCCAGGTCGCGCGGCGGGCCTGCGGGTCGAGGCCGGCGGTGGGCTCGTCCAGGAAGACCAGCTCCGGGCGGCCGACGACGGCCAGGGCCAGGGCGAGCCGCTGCTGCTGGCCGCCGGAGAGCCGGCGGTAGGGGGTGCGGCCGCAGCCGCCGAGGCCCAGGCGTTCCACGAGGGTGTCGACGTCCAGGGGGTGCGCGTGGAGCCTGGCGACGTGGCGGAGCATCTCCACGGCGCGGGCGCCGGAGTAGACCCCGCCGGACTGGAGCATGACGCCCATCCGCGGGCGCAGGGCCTCGGCGCGGGCGACCGGGTCGAGGCCGAGGACGCGGACGGTGCCGGCGTCGGGGCGGACGTAGCCCTCGCAGGTCTCCACGGTGGTGGTCTTGCCCGCGCCGTTGGGGCCGAGGACCGCGGTGACGCGGGCGCGGGGGACGGTGAGGTCGAGGCCGTCCACGGCGGTTTTGGTGCCGTACCGCTTCACCAGTCCGCGGATCTCCACGGCGGGGTCGTTGCTCATGGGGGGTGAGTCTACGGAGACCGCCGGGGGGTCCCCGGTCCTGGGGGTGGGGGGTGACGGGCCCGGGGGACGGTGCCCTCCACCGGCCCCGTGGGGCCCGTGGGGCCGTGGGGACGCGGCCGGGATTCTCCGTCCTCCGGCCGCCGGTGGCGGTTTCCGTGGCCTCCGGATGCGGACATCGCGCCCAGAACACGGCTCTTTTCGGTCCGGCGACCCCGGTCGGCCCAGTCCGTTTCCGTGATCTTTTCCGGAATCCCGTGTTCACCGCATGCGGCCACAGTGTGGGTGGAGGCTTGCTGGTGGGAGCCCTTTACCGGGGCACCGGAGGGCCCGGAGTGCATGCGGAGTAATGGCCTCCGTTTAACTCTCCGTCGACAAATTAGGTAACCCTTAGTGATGGATGCCACCGGGCGTGGCCTCCGTCACGGCTTGTCGGAGCTCGCTTAATTACGCAACAATGGCGTTGTGAAAAACGGCGAACGGATGAGCGAGGCCCCCCAGGGGGAGCTCGCGACCGGGGAGCGGTCCACCCGCAACCGGGTCGCGCGGTCCATCCTGGACCACGGCCCCTCCACCGTCGCCGACCTCGCGCAGCGCCTCGGCCTCACCCAGGCCGCCGTCCGCCGCCACCTCGACACGCTCGTCGCCGACGACGTGGTCGCACCCCGTGAGCAGCGTGTGTACGGCGCGCGCACCCGGGGCCGGCCCGCCAAGGTCTTCGCGCTCACCGACTGCGGCCGCGACGCCTTCGACCAGTCCTACGACACGCTCGCCGCGGACGCCCTGCGCTGGATCGCGCAGTCCGTCGGCGGGGGCGAGCAGGGGGAGGCGGCGGTCGCCGCCTTCGCCAGGGCGCGCATGGAGGCGCAGGCACAGACCTACCGGGAGTCCGTCGACGCGGCCGCCCCAGCGGACCGCACCGAGGCCCTGGCCAAGGCGTTGACCGTGGACGGGTACGCTGCTACGGCGAAGAGCGCTCCCGGTCCGCACAGCGGTGAACAGCTCTGTCAGCACCACTGCCCGGTCGCGCACGTCGCCGAGCAGTTCCCGCAGCTCTGCGAGGCGGAGACCGAGGTCTTCTCGCGCCTGCTCGGGACGCATGTGCAGCGCCTCGCCACGATCGCCCACGGCGACGGGGTGTGCACCACGTTCATTCCGCGAAGCGCCACACAGACCGACACATCAGTATCTGCAAGTACGGCCGGGAGGAACCCCGCATGACCACGGAGACTGCTCACCCTGAGCTCGATGGCCTGGGCACCTACGAATACGGCTGGGCCGACTCCGACGCGGCCGGTGCCGCTGCCAAGCGGGGTCTGTCCGAGGACGTCGTCCGGGACATCTCGGCGAAGAAGTCCGAGCCGGAGTGGATGCTGAAGCTCCGCCTCAAGGGCCTCAAGCTGTTCGACAAGAAGCCCATGCCGAACTGGGGCTCCGACCTCTCCGGCATCGACTTCGACAACATCAAGTACTTCGTGCGTTCCACCGAGAAGCAGGCCGCTTCCTGGGAGGACCTGCCCGAGGACATCAAGAACACGTACGACAAGCTCGGCATCCCGGAGGCGGAGAAGCAGCGCCTCGTCGCCGGTGTCGCGGCCCAGTACGAGTCCGAGGTCGTCTACCACCAGATCCGTGAGGACCTGGAGGAGCAGGGCGTCATCTTCCTCGACACGGACACCGCGCTCAAGGAGCACCCGGAGCTCTTCCAGGAGTACTTCGGCACGGTCATCCCGGTCGGCGACAACAAGTTCGCGTCGCTGAACACCGCGGTGTGGTCCGGCGGCTCCTTCATCTACGTCCCCAAGGGCGTGAAGGTCGACATCCCGCTCCAGGCCTACTTCCGTATCAACACGGAGAACATGGGCCAGTTCGAGCGGACGCTGATCATCGTCGACGAGGACGCGTACGTCCACTACGTCGAGGGCTGCACCGCCCCGATCTACTCCTCGGACTCGCTGCACAGCGCCGTGGTCGAGATCATCGTGAAGAAGGGCGGCCGCTGCCGCTACACGACCATCCAGAACTGGTCGAACAACGTCTACAACCTGGTCACCAAGCGCGCCGTGGCGTACGAGGGCGCGACCATGGAGTGGATCGACGGCAACATCGGTTCCAAGGTCACCATGAAGTACCCGGCCGTCTACCTGATGGGCGAGCACGCCAAGGGCGAGACCCTCTCCATCGCCTTCGCGGGCGAGGGCCAGCACCAGGACGCCGGCTCCAAGATGGTCCACATGGCGCCGAACACCTCGTCCAACATCGTCTCCAAGTCGGTGGCGCGAGGCGGCGGCCGCACCTCGTACCGCGGCCTGGTCGAGATCGGCGAGGGCGCCCACGGCTCCAAGTCGAACGTGCTCTGCGACGCGCTCCTGGTCGACACGATCTCCCGCTCGGACACGTACCCGTACGTGGACGTCCGTGAGGACGACGTCTCCATGGGCCACGAGGCCACGGTCTCCAAGGTCTCCGACGACCAGCTCTTCTACCTGATGAGCCGCGGTCTGACGGAGTTCGAGGCCATGGCCATGATCGTGCGCGGCTTCGTCGAGCCCATCGCGCGCGAGCTGCCCATGGAGTACGCCCTGGAGCTCAACCGGCTGATCGAGCTGCAGATGGAGGGCTCGGTCGGCTAGTCCCGGCCGCCGCCCGGCATCCAGCACATTCTTTGACGTAGGCAGCGTTTTTTAAGAGAGCGAGCAACACGACAGCCATGGCTGAGGCTCAGAACATCCCGGCGGGCTCCACCACCGCCGGCGCGATCGCGGTGGCCGCCGAGTCCACCGTCGCCACCCGGATGAGCGCGCCGCCGTCCTTCGACGTGGCCGACTTCCCGGTTCCGCACGGCCGCGAGGAGGAGTGGCGGTTCACCCCGCTCGCCCGCCTCAAGGGCCTGCACGACGGCACCGCGGTCGCCGACGGCACCATGAAGGCCCAGATCGACGCGCCCGAGGGCGTGACGGTCGAGTCGGTCGAGCGCGACGACGAGCGGATCGGCAAGGCCGGCGCCCCCGTCGACCGCGTCTCCGCGCAGGCCTTCTCCGCGTTCGCCAAGGCCACGGTCGTCACCGTGCCCAAGGAGACCGTGCTCGCCGAGCCGATCAGGGTCGCCCTGCACGGCGAGGGCGGCACGACCTTCGGTCACACCGTCTTCGACATCAAGCCCTTCGCCGAGGCGATCATCGTGATCGACCACACCGGTGACGGCGTCCGCGCCGCCAACGTCGACATCCTCGTCGGCGACGGCGCCAAGGTGACCTTCGTGTCCGTGCAGGACTGGGACGACACCGCCGTCCACACCTCCCAGCACAACGCGCTGATCGGCCGCGACGCGAGCTTCAAGTCCGTGGTCGTGACCTTCGGCGGCGACCTCGTCCGCCTGCACCCCCGGATCGCCTACGCGGGCCCCGGCGGCGAGGCCGAGATGCTCGGTCTGTACTTCACGGACGCCGGCCAGCACCAGGAGCACCGCCTCCTGGTCACGCACGACGCCCCGCACTGCAAGTCGCACGTGGTCTACAAGGGCGCGCTCCAGGGCCAGGACGCCCACGCCGTCTGGATCGGTGACGTGCTCATCGAGAAGAGCGCCGAGGGCACCGACACCTACGAGATGAACCGCAACCTCGTCCTGACGGACGGCGCGCGGGTCGACTCGGTGCCGAACCTGGAGATCGAGACCGGCGAGATCGTCGGCGCCGGCCACGCCTCCGCCACCGGCCGCTTCGACGACGAGCAGCTCTTCTACCTCCAGGCGCGCGGCATCCCGGCCGACGAGGCCCGCCGTCTGGTCGTGCGCGGCTTCTTCGCCGAGCTCGTCCAGCAGATCGGTGTCGACGACATCGAGGAGCGCCTGCTCGCCAGGATCGAGACCGAGCTGGCGGCGTCCGTCTGATGAGCTACCTCAAGGCCTGTGCGCTGAGCGAGCTGGAGGAGAACACCCCCATGCGGGTGGAACTCGACGGCACGCCGGTGTCCATCGTCCGTGCCGAGGGCGAGGTGTTCGCGATCAACGACATCTGCTCGCACGCGAACGTCTCGCTCTCGGAGGGCGAGGTCGAGGACTGCATGATCGAGTGCTGGCTGCACGGGTCGGCCTTCGACCTGCGCACCGGGAAGCCTTCCGGTCTGCCCGCGACCCGCCCCGTCCCCGTATACCCCGTAAAGATCGAAGGGGACGACGTGCTCGTCTCCCTCACCCAGGAGTCCTGAGGTATCCATGGCAACGCTTGAAATCCACGACCTGCACGTCTCCGTCGAGGCCGAGAACGGCGCCCGCGAGATCCTCAAGGGCGTCGACCTCACCGTCAAGCAGGGTGAGACGCACGCCATCATGGGTCCGAACGGCTCCGGCAAGTCCACGCTGGCGTACTCGCTCGCCGGTCACCCGAAGTACACCATCACCGGTGGCACCGTGACCCTCGACGGCGAAGACGTCCTGGAGATGTCCGTCGACGAGCGCGCCCGCGCCGGCGTCTTCCTCGCCATGCAGTACCCGGTCGAGGTCCCCGGCGTCTCGGTCTCCAACTTCCTGCGCACCTCGGCCACCGCCATCCGCGGCGAGGCGCCGAAGCTGCGTACCTGGGTGAAGGAGGTCAAGTCCGCGATGGAGCAGCTCCAGATGGACCCGGCCTTCGCCGAGCGCAACGTGAACGAGGGCTTCTCCGGCGGTGAGAAGAAGCGCCACGAGATCCTGCAGCTGGAGCTCCTCAAGCCGAAGATCGCGATCCTCGACGAGACCGACTCCGGCCTCGACGTCGACGCCCTGCGCATCGTCTCCGAGGGCGTCAACCGCGTCCGCGAGACCGGTGAGGTCGGCACCCTGCTGATCACCCACTACACGCGCATCCTGCGCTACATCAAGCCCGACTTCGTGCACGTGTTCGCCAACGGTCGCATCGCCGAGTCCGGTGGTGCCGAGCTGGCCGACCAGCTGGAGGCCGAGGGCTACGACAAGTACGTGAAGGGTGGCGCGACCGCGTGACACAGCTGCCTGGCCTCCTCGACACCGAGGCGATCCGCAAGGACTTCCCCCTGCTGGATCGTGTGGTCCACGACGGGAAGAAGATCGTTTACCTGGACAACGCGGCGACCTCGCAGAAGCCGCGCCAGGTGCTCGACGCGCTGAACGCGTACTACGAGCGGCACAACGCCAACGTCCACCGCGGCGTGCACGTGCTCGCCGAGGAGGCCACGGCACTGTACGAGGGCGCCCGCGACAAGGTCGCCGCCTTCATCAACGCGCCGAGCCGCGACGAGGTGATCTTCACCAAGAACGCCTCCGAATCGCTCAACCTGGTGGCGAACATGCTCGGCTGGGCGGAGGAGCCCTACCGGGTCGACCGCGAGACCGAGATCGCCATCACGGAGATGGAGCACCACTCCAACATCGTGCCGTGGCAGCTGCTCTCGCAGCGCACCGGCGCGAAGCTGAAGTGGTTCGGCCTCACCGACGACGGCCGGCTCGACCTGTCCAACATCGAAGAGGTCATCACGGAGAAGACGAAGATCGTCTCCTTCACGCTGGTCTCCAACATCATGGGCACGGTCAACCCGGTCGAGGCGATCGTCCGGCGCGCGCAGGAGGTCGGCGCGCTGGTGCTGATCGATGCTTCGCAGGCCGCTCCGCACATGCCGCTGGACGTCCAGGCCCTCGGCGCCGACTTCGTGGCCTTCACCGGCCACAAGATGTGCGGCCCGACCGGCATCGGCGTCCTGTGGGGCCGCCAGGAGCTGCTGGAGGACCTGCCTCCGTTCCTGGGCGGCGGCGAGATGATCGAAACCGTCTCGATGCACTCGTCGACGTACGCTCCCGCGCCCCACAAGTTCGAGGCCGGTACGCCCCCGATCGCCCAGGCCGTCGGTCTCGGCGCGGCCGTGGACTACCTGACCTCGATCGGCATGGAGAAGATCGCCGCCCACGAGCACGCGATCACCGAGTACGCGGTCAAGCGCCTCCTCGAGGTGCCCGACCTGCGGATCATCGGCCCGACCACGGCCGAGGACCGCGGCGCCGCGATCTCCTTCACGCTCGGCGACATCCACCCGCACGACGTCGGCCAGGTGCTCGACGAACAGGGCATCGCGGTCCGCGTGGGACACCACTGCGCGCGTCCCGTCTGCCTGCGGTACGGAATTCCCGCGACGACGCGAGCGTCGTTCTACCTGTACTCCTCTCCGGCCGAGGTCGACGCGCTGATCGACGGGCTGGAGCACGTACGGAACTTCTTCGGATGACGAAGAGTCGGACGACCAGAGGCTGACGAGGACGCAGTGAAGCTGGATTCGATGTACCAGGAACTGATCCTGGACCACTACAAGCACCCGCACGGTCGCGGCCTGCGCGACGGTGACGCAGAGGTGCACCACGTCAACCCGACGTGCGGCGACGAGATCACGCTGCGAGTGAAGTACGACGGGGAGACGCTCACCGACGTCTCCTACGAGGGCCAGGGCTGCTCCATCAGCCAGGCCAGCGCGTCCGTACTGAACGAGCTGCTCGTCGGCAAGCAGCTGGCCGAGGCGCAGAAGATCCAGGCCACGTTCCTGGAGCTGATGCAGTCCAAGGGCAAGCTGGAGCCGGACGAGGCCATGGAGGAGGTGCTGGAGGACGCGGTCGCCTTCTCCGGCGTCTCCAAGTATCCGGCGCGCGTGAAGTGTGCTCTCCTGAGCTGGATGGCGTGGAAGGACGCGACCGCCCAGGTGCTGGGCGACGCGGAGAGGAAGACGGCATGACCGAGAACGCGACGCCCGAGGCGTCGATCAAGCCGGCCACCGAGGAAGAGGTCCGCGAGGCCCTCTACGACGTGGTCGACCCCGAGCTGGGCATCGACGTCGTCAACCTGGGCCTGATCTACGGCATCCACATCGACGACGCGAACATCGCCACCCTCGACATGACCCTCACCTCGGCGGCCTGCCCGCTGACGGACGTCATCGAGGACCAGGCGAAGTCGGCGACGGACGGCATCGTCAACGAACTTCGCATCAACTGGGTCTGGATGCCCCCGTGGGGCCCGGACAAGATCACGGACGACGGCCGTGAGCAGCTGCGCGCGCTCGGGTTCAACGTCTGACCGACGCGTATGTGAGAGGGCCCCCGGCACGGTCGTGCCGGGGGCCCTCCCTGTTCTCCGGCCCGACAAGTGAAGTGCACCAGGAGTTGGCCACGGTGGCCGAATCTTCTCGATGGCCGTCCTGACGGGACGGCGCACACGAGAGGAACCCCCGTGACCGTTCGCCTTTCACCGGCCCGCCGCTGCGGCGCCGTGGGCGCCGCCGGGGCCGCGGCCCTGCTCCTGGCCGGGCTGACCGTGCCCGCCCACGCGGACACGGGCTACGCGGCTCCGACGATCACCCTGTCCGCCGACCATCTCAGCGGCGCCGTGGGAGCCTTCGGCGACCCCACCGTCACGGCCGACGTGGAGCAGGCCGGCGTCCCGGCCGGGTTCCTGCGGCTCCAGGTGGTCTCCTCCAGCAACCCGGCCGTCGCCGCGGTGGGCGACGTACGGCAGGAGCGCACGCCGGACGGCGACCGCAGGCTGACGGTCCAGGCGCGTGGGCAGGGATACGCCGACCTCACGCTGCGCGTCACCGGCCGCGGCGGCCGGACGGCCACCGCCGTCCTCTCCTACGCCGCCTCGGCGCGGACCGGCGCCGCCGTCGGGACCCGCTACCTGACCGGCTCCTCCGACGCCTCGGCCGCCGTGGACGTGGGCGGCGGCTACGCCCTGGTCGCCGACGACGAGTCCAACGTGCTGCGCCTGTACGACCGCTCCCGCTCCGGCGCACCCGTGAGGACCTGGGACCTCGGCCCCGCGCTGGGCGCGAAGAAGGAGGCCGACATCGAGGCCGCCGCCCGGGTCGGCGACACCGTCTACTGGACCGGCTCGCTCGGCAACAACAAGGACGGCAAGTACAAGGCCGAACGGAACACCGTCCTCACCACCCGGATCACCGGCTCGGGCGCCGCGACCGAGGTCACCTTCACCGCCGCCTACAAGGGCCTGCGCGAGGACCTCGTGGCCTGGGACACCGCGAACGGCAACCGCTACGGCTTCGCGGCGGGGACGGCGGCGGGCGAGGCGCCGAAGCAGATCGACGGTTTCAACGTGGAGGGACTGGAGTTCGCCCCGGGGTCCACGACCACCGCCTACCTGGGCTTCCGTGCCCCGCTGGCCCCGGCCGTGCCCGGGGGCAAGGCGCTGCTCGTGCCCGTCACCAACCTGGACCGGGTCCTCGCGGCCGGCGAGAAGCCCGTCTTCGGCGCCGGGATCGAGCTGGACCTCGGCGGCCTCGCGGTCCGTGACATCCGCAAGAACGCCGCCGGCCAGTACCTGATCCTGGCCGGTTCCTGGGCCGCCGACGACAACTCCGACCCCTACGCCCTCTACCAGTGGGA
>NZ_JBFRER010000079.1:0-33101 GCF_052114405.1 Streptomyces sp. M-16
GCGCGGCGGACTCCGGCGCGAAGCCGGAGCCGGAGCGGCCGCGGCCCGCCCCCGCGCCCGAGGAGCCCCCGGGGCCCGAGCACCCCGAGCGCCCGGCGCGGCCCGTCCCGACCCCGGGCGAGGTCTTCCCGCCGCGCCGCAAGCCCACCCCGCCCCCGGCGGCCGGCCTCGCCGTGGGGTAGCTACGCTGGGGGGCATGGACTACGTCTCCGCGCTCGTGCCCCCCGTCGTGATGGCCGTGTTCTTCATCCTGCTCGTGAAGACGATCGTGAAGAGCCAGGGCGGCGCCAACAAGGCCAAGGAGGACGCGGCCGTCGACGCCGTGCTCGCCCGCGCCGAGGCCACCCGCCAGCCGCGGAAGTAGCCACCGCGCCGATGCCGTCGCCCGGGTGGTCCCGCCCGGGTATTGGCCGCGCGTTGCCGCCCGAATAGTCGGGCAATTCATCCCAAGTCGCACTATCGTGCTGTTGTGCCTCGCCCCTTGGGAGAACTCGAAGACGCTGTGATGACGCGGGTGTGGCAGTGGAACCGCCCGGTCACCGTCCGGGAAGTCCTGGAAGACCTCCAGCAGGAACGGTCCATCGCGTACACCACGGTCATGACCGTTATGGACAATCTCCATCAGAAGGGCTGGGTCCGCCGGGAAGCCGAAGGCCGCGCCTATCGATATACGGCGGTCTCCACCCGCGCCGCCTACTCGGCCGCACTGATGAACGAAGCGTGGTCGACCAGTGACAGCCCCGCGGCCGCCCTCGTGGCCTTCTTCGGGATGATGTCCCAGGAACAGCGGGAAGCCCTCCGCGACGCCATCCGGATCGTCCAGCACGACGAAGCCGAGGCCGCTCCCGCCCCCGACGCCGGCCCCGCAGAAGCCGAAGGGGACTCCGGCGAGCGGCCCACCACCCCGGGGCGATAGCGTCCGGGTATGGGAGAGCTTTCCACCGCAGACGCGAAAACAGTGACCATCCGCCGCGCGCGCACCCGTGATGTTCCGGCGTTGCGCCGCCTGCTCGACCAGTACGTGCAGCAGCGGATCCTCCTCGACAAAGCCCCCGTGGTCCTTTACGAGGACATCCAGGAGTTCTGGGTCGCGGAACGCGACTCCGACGGCCAGGTCGTCGGCTGCGGGGCTCTCCACGTCATGTGGGAAGACCTCGCCGAAGTCCGCACTCTCGCCGTCGACCGGGGCCTCTTGGGCGCCGGTGTCGGGCATCGGGTGCTCGCCAAGTTGTTGGAGACCGCCCGCCTGCTCGGGGTCAGCCGGGTATTCTGCCTGACCTTCGAAGTGGACTTCTTCGCGAAGCACGGCTTCGTCGAGATCGGCGAGACCCCGGTGGAGACCGATGTCTACATGGAGCTCCTGCGTTCCTATGACGAGGGAGTCGCGGAGTTCCTCGGTCTCGAACGAGTGAAGCCGAACACCTTGGGCAACAGCCGGATGCTTCTGCACCTCTGATCGATCACGGCCGCTTTTCCGGGCCGCAGCAGGCCTGAGGCCTATGTCCGAATCGCGTACGTTTCCCGCCTTGTTGCGGCCCTGAACCTCTCACCGGGGGTTTGTGTTTTCCAGGCAAAAGCGGTTTCCTTTCCGCGTACTGCATTTTCGATGAAAGGAAATCCCGGTGGCACAGAAGGTTCAGGTCCTTCTTGTCGACGACCTCGACGGTGGCGAGGCGGACGAGACCGTGACGTTCGCTCTGGATGGCAAGACCTACGAGATCGACCTCACCACCGCCAACGCTGAAAAGCTCCGCGGGCTGCTCGACCCGTACACCAAGGGCGGCCGCCGCACCGGCGGACGCGTCTCCGCGGGCCGTGCCAAGGGTGGTCGCGCCGCCGCGTCGGCCGGCAATCCGGACACCGCCGAGATCCGCGCGTGGGCCAAGGAGAACGGCTACAACGTGAACGACCGCGGCCGTGTCCCCGCCGACATCCGCGAGGCCTACGAAAAGGCCAAGGGCTGAGGCGTACGCCGTCGCAGCCGTGCCCGGTGACATTCCGTCGCCGCCGCGGCCACCAGGCGTACGAGGTCGGGCCCGCAGGCCCGCTGTCCGGGACGGTGGCCCTGCCCCGGACCGGGCAGGGCAGGCAGTGACGCCTCGCACCCCAGCTCGGGGGGCCGCAGCCAGACGGCGGCCCCCCGAGGGCTTTCCCTCCCGTTCCGCCCCGGCGGCACGGGGGCGGCGAACCCGTCCCCGGCACCCAGGGCGGTGAGCTCCAGCGCCACCCCGCCCCACTCCAGCCAGTCGAGGAGCCCGTCCAGCTCCTCCGCGGCCCCCGGGGCCACCAGGAAGCCCATCCGGCCCCCGGCCAGCGCCACCGGGCCGGTGGCGACCGGGCGGCGCAGCAGGGCGGCACCGGCGTCGGCCGGTACCTCCAGCACGTCGAACCGGGTCCCGGTGAGCAGCCGGCCGGGCGGCCCGCCGACGACGGCCCAGCCGAGCACCCGCTCGTACCAGGAGCGGACGTCCTCCTCGGGCGGGACGCGGGGCGAGGGGACGGCGCTCGCGGCGGTGAGGGGCATGACCGGAGCAACTCCGCCCCGCGCCGCGGGGTTACGGAGTGCGGCCGAGTCGATGCGGAGAGTAAAGGTCCGCCGGGCGGAGTCCCACATTCGGGACACAAGTGTGTTCGCCCGTAGCGGAGGGAAGTGTGCCCGGGGGCATGGAGTGTCAGTCCTTACGGGTAAGACATTCCTAGTGGATCGGGGCGACACGCTGATTTGAGCGGCTCCCGTTCGCCATCGGCGTACACGTGTGACGGGTATCTGCCTGGCCTGCGGGAACATCGTCTCGCACCATCGGGTTGGAGCAGTAGTCGGCTCTTACAGCCGGTTTTCCTCACCGACGTGGGGGTGAGCCGTGGACGGATGTCGGCAGTTGGAATGAGCTGTCCCGTCCCGCGGGACTAGCATGCGGAAGGACAGGGCGGGGACCGACCCCGAACTGCCCGACCGCTCTGAGGAGCGATAAACGATGTTCGAGAGGTTCACCGACCGCGCGCGGCGGGTTGTCGTCCTGGCTCAGGAAGAAGCCCGGATGCTCAACCACAACTACATCGGCACCGAGCACATCCTCCTGGGCTTGATCCACGAGGGTGAGGGTGTCGCCGCTAAGGCCCTGGAGAGCCTCGGGATTTCGCTCGAGGCTGTTCGCCAGCAGGTTGAGGAGATCATCGGTCAGGGGCAGCAGGCCCCGTCCGGCCACATCCCCTTCACCCCGCGGGCGAAGAAGGTCCTGGAGCTTTCGCTCCGCGAGGCCCTCCAGCTCGGCCACAACTACATCGGCACCGAGCACATCCTGCTCGGCCTGATCCGCGAGGGTGAGGGCGTCGCCGCCCAGGTCCTCGTGAAGCTGGGCGCCGATCTGAACAGGGTCCGGCAGCAGGTCATCCAGCTGCTCTCCGGCTACACCGGGGGCGGCAAGGAGTCGGCCACCGCGGGTGGCCCGGCCGAGGGCACCCCCTCGACCTCGCTGGTCCTCGACCAGTTCGGCCGCAACCTCACCCAGGCTGCCCGTGAATCCAAGCTCGACCCGGTCATCGGGCGCGAGAAGGAGATCGAGCGGGTCATGCAGGTGCTGTCCCGCCGGACCAAGAACAACCCGGTTCTCATCGGCGAGCCCGGCGTCGGCAAGACCGCCGTCGTCGAGGGCCTGGCCCAGGCGATCGTCAAGGGCGAGGTGCCCGAGACCCTCAAGGACAAGCACCTCTACACCCTGGACCTGGGTGCCCTGGTCGCCGGTTCCCGCTACCGCGGTGACTTCGAGGAGCGCCTGAAGAAGGTCCTCAAGGAGATCCGCACCCGCGGCGACATCATCCTGTTCATCGACGAGCTCCACACCCTCGTGGGTGCGGGTGCCGCCGAGGGCGCGATCGACGCCGCGAGCATCCTGAAGCCCATGCTGGCCCGTGGTGAGCTCCAGACCATCGGTGCCACGACGCTGGACGAGTACCGCAAGCACCTTGAGAAGGACGCGGCCCTTGAGCGCCGCTTCCAGCCGATCCAGGTGGCGGAGCCTTCCCTCCCCCACACGATCGAGATCCTCAAGGGCCTGCGCGACCGCTACGAGGCCCACCACCGCGTCTCCATCACGGACGAGGCCCTCGTCCAGGCGGCGACGCTGGCGGACCGGTACATCTCGGACCGCTTCCTGCCGGACAAGGCGATCGACCTGATCGACGAGGCCGGCTCCCGGATGCGCATCCGCCGGATGACCGCGCCGCCGGACCTCCGCGAGTTCGACGAGAAGATCGCGGCCGTGCGCCGCGACAAGGAGTCGGCCATCGACTCCCAGGACTTCGAGAAGGCGGCTTCCCTCCGTGATTCGGAGAAGCAGCTGCTCGCCGCGAAGGCCAAGCGCGAGAAGGAATGGAAGGCCGGCGACATGGACGTCGTCGCCGAGGTCGACGGCGAGCTCATCGCCGAAGTCCTCGCGACCGCGACCGGCATTCCCGTCTTCAAGCTCACGGAGGAGGAGTCCTCCCGCCTCCTGCGCATGGAAGACGAGCTCCACAAGCGCGTCATCGGCCAGAAGGACGCCATCAGGGCGCTCTCCCAGGCCATCCGCCGCACCCGTGCGGGTCTGAAGGACCCGAAGCGTCCCGGTGGCTCGTTCATCTTCGCCGGTCCGTCCGGTGTCGGTAAGACCGAGCTGTCCAAGACGCTCGCCGAATTCCTCTTCGGTGACGAGGACGCGCTGATCTCCCTCGACATGTCGGAGTTCAGCGAGAAGCACACGGTTTCCCGCCTCTTCGGTTCGCCCCCCGGCTACGTGGGCTACGAAGAGGGCGGCCAGCTGACCGAGAAGGTCCGCCGGAAGCCGTTCTCCGTCGTCCTCTTCGACGAGGTCGAGAAGGCGCACCCGGATATCTTCAATTCCCTTCTCCAGATCCTGGAGGACGGTCGCCTGACCGACTCCCAGGGCCGGGTCGTGGACTTCAAGAACACGGTCATCATCATGACGACCAACCTGGGTACGCGGGACATCTCCAAGGGCTTCAACCTGGGCTTCGCCGCCCAGGGCGACGTCAAGACCGGTTACGACCGGATGAAGGCGAAGGTCAACGAAGAGCTCAAGCAGCACTTCCGGCCCGAGTTCCTGAACCGCGTCGACGACACGGTCGTCTTCCACCAGCTCAGCCAGGAAGACATCATCCAGATCGTCGACCTGATGATCGCCAAGGTGGACGAGCGCCTGCGCGACCGCGACATGGGCATCGAGCTCAGCGGTGAGGCGAAGATGCTCCTGGCCAAGCGCGGCTACGACCCGATCATGGGTGCGCGCCCGCTGCGCCGGACCATCCAGCGCGAGATCGAGGACCTGCTGTCGGAGAAGATCCTCTTCGGCGAGCTGCGTCCCGGTCACATCGTGGTCGTCGGCGTGGAGGGTGAGGGCGAGGAAGCCAAGTTCACCTTCCGCGGCGAGGAGAAGTCGGCGCTGCCCGACCTCCCTCCGATCGAGGCCACGGGCTCCGGCCCGGACCTGTCCAAGGGCGCGTAAGCGCCGACGGCAGGCAGTAGTACCAAGGGGCGCCCCCGGGATCACCTCCCGGGGGCGCCCCTTCGTCGTGCCCCGCCCCGGGCCGCCCCACGAGCCCGCCCGCGGCCCTCCGGCACCGCGCACCCGCCGCTCGGGCCCGCCCCGGCCGCCTCCGGGCCCCTGGGGGCACTGAGGGGCGGGTTCCGGGCCCCGGGGGCGCTGCGGGGGCCATGGGGGCCCGGCGGGGCCCACGGCGGCCAAAGGGCGGCTTCACGCGGGGGTGGGCCGGGTCCTGCGGCAGCCCGGCCCGTGGCCCGTGGCCCGCCCCCGGCGGGGGCGGTCCCCCGGAGGGGCCTCAAGGGCGGTGACGCAGGCCACTTGGGCCCCTGGGTGCCGGTGACAAGCCGCACAGGGCAAATCGGACCTACTAGAACGACTCGTAGATTTCGCCGCCCGTTTTGTCCCTGCTCCGTCGCAGGAGGGAGCCCGTCAACAGGTCCGAAAGCCCGGCCGCCCCTACGAGCCCGGGTAGTAAAGGGGGTGTTTGGGGAAGCCGGGAGGCCCGGGTTACCAAGGATGAGCAAGCCCGGCAGCCACGGCCCACGGTCGCAGCGCCGGGTCCTTTCTTGCCCGATACACGCCCCTGTCCCCGGCCCCGGAGGTCTCCACATGTCCGCGAAGCGCGTCAGCACCCGTCGTACCCGTATCGCCCTCGCCGCCACCGGTCTCGGTGCGGCCCTGGCCATCGGAGCCGGGACGACCGCCGCCTTCGCAGCAGAGGCCCCCGCCGCCCTCCCCGCCGTCGCCGAGCAGATCTCCGTCCAGGCGCAGGCCCAGGCCCAGGCCGCCTCCGCGAAGGGCCTGTGGGACAAGCCCGTGAAGAGCTACACGCTGTCCGCGACCTTCGGCAAGGGCGGCACCATGTGGTCGCACAAGCACTCCGGCCAGGACTTCGCCGTCCCCGTCGGCACCCCGGTCAAGGCCGCGGCCGCCGGCACCGTCGTGAAGGCCGGCCCGAACGGCGGCGGCGACGGCCCCGCGTACGGCAACGCCGTCGTGATCAAGCACGCGAACAACACGTACTCGCAGTACGCGCATCTCTCGAAGATCCAGGTCAGGATCGGCCAGAAGGTCTCCGTGGCCCAGCAGATCGCGCTGTCCGGCAACACCGGCAACTCCAGCGGCCCGCACCTCCACTTCGAGATCCGCACCACCCCGAACTACGGCTCGGCCGTCAACCCGGTCGCCTTCCTGCGCACCGTCGGCGTCACCGTCTGAGACGTCCCCGGGCCTCGCGGGATCCCCGCGGGCCCCGGCGGGACCGGAATCAGATCAGCCACGAGTGCGTCGGCCTGGTCTTCTTGTCGGGCTTGTTGTTCTTCAGGCCCGTGATCTGTTCCTGCCCCAGCGCGCGGTCGAAGATCCGGATGTGGTCCAGCGGGCCGTCCCACGCGGCGCTCCAGATCCCGTGGTGGCGGGCCCGGCCCAGCTGCAGCGGGCCGGGACCGGCCCAGATGCCGGACACCTGGGCCTGACCGGCCTGCTTGTCGTCGACCCACAGCGCGATGGTCTTCTTCTCCGCGTCGTACGTCCCCGTCAGCAGGGCCCACGTCCGCGTCGTGTCGACGTTGTCCACGACCACCTGCTGGGCCGTCGCCGCCTGGCCCTTGTCCCCGGTCTGCACCCGGAACACCCAGGCCTTCTTGCCGTTGACGACCTCGAAGCCCAGCTCGAAGGAGTACGAGTCCCCGTCGCCCTGGCTGACCGCCATCCGCGAACCGGTCTCGGCCACGTTGTAGGCGCGCGTGGAGACGGTGAAGCTCTTCGAGACGTCCACGGCCGCCTCGGCGCCCTGCGCGTACGAGTCCGCCGCCCCCTTGAACCTGACCTCGGTCCGCTTGGCCAGCTCGCCCAGCGAGGCACCCGGGCCGAGCGCGATGCCCATCTTGCCGCTGCGGTCGCGCAGCAGGTTCGGCTCGCCCGGAACGGTCGGGGAGTCGTCCTCCGGGGTCTTGGGGTCCGGGGACTCCGCCGTGCCCGACGGGCCGGGGGAGCCGGAGGAGGCCGTCACGGGTTTCTTGCCCGGGTCGTCCGAGCCGTGCAGTACGAAGAAGGCCGCGCCGCCGGCCACCAGCGCGACCACCAGGGTGCCGATGCCGATGGTCAGCAGCCTGCGCTTGCGCTGCTGCGCCTCCGTGCGGTCGGCCATCGCCTGCCAGTCCGGCTGCGCGGCGGCGCTGAAGGGCTCGGGCGCGGGCGCGAGCGGTTCCGCGGCGAGCGGGGGCTGCGCCTGCGGCGGGCCGAAGCCGCCCTGGCCGCCGGCCGGCCCGCCCGGTACGGGCTCGGGCTGGTAGGGGTTCGAGGCGGCGCCGGGGGCGGGCTCTCCGGGCTGCGGATAGCCGTACCCGCCGGGTATCCGTCCCGGCGGGTATCCGTAGCCGCCGCCGCTCCCGGGGGCGGGGTCGGGCTGGGGGCCGTGCGGGCGATCCGTACCGTCAGTCATGGCACGGATGCTAAAACATCGCGGTGCGCGGGCGAACGGCCGCGTCAGCCCGGCAGCTGGATGATCGGGAAGCTCCCCGTCGCCGTCGGGGCGTGCTCCGGCAGCCACAGCACCGCCACCGCCCCCGCCGCGGCGCCCTCGCCCGTCGCCTCGCCGGGGCCCGCCACGTTGCGGAACGTCAGCCGGGCCCCCAGTACCCGGGCCTGGCCCTCCGCGATGGTCAGCCCCAGCCCGTGCCCGACGCCCGCCCGGTCCGTCGACCCGGTCCGGAACCGGCTCGGCCCCTCCAGCAGCAGCGCCTCGGGGAATCCCGGCCCGTGGTCCCGCACGCGCACGACCCGGCCCTCGATGTCGACCTGGATCGGCGGCCGCCCGTAGCGTGCGGCGTTGGCCAGCAGGTTCCCGAGGATCCGCTCCAGACGGCGCGGGTCGGTGCTGACGATCTCGTCCGCGACGACCCGTACCGAGGCCTCCGGCATCAGCGTGGAGACCCGTCGGCTGACGAACTCGCCCAGCGCCACGTCCTGGAGCTCGGCCCGCTCGGACGCGCTGTCCAGCCGGGCCACCTCCAGCACGTCCTCGACCAGGGCCCGCATCGCCCGCGCCCGGTCGAGCACCAGCTCCGTCGGCCGGCCCGGGGGCAGCAGCTCCGCGGCCGTGAGCAGGCCCGTCACCGGGGTCCGCAGTTCGTGCGCGATGTCCGCGGTCACCCGCCGTTCGGCCTCCAGCCGCTGCTGGAGGGCGTCCGCCATGGCGTCCACGGCCCGTGCGAGATCGTCCGTCTCGTCCCGTACGACACCGCCCACCGCGTCCCGCACCCGTACGTCCGGATCCCCGTGCGCCACCCGCTGCGCGGCGGCCGCGGCCTTGCGCAGCCGGCTGGAGATCTGGCCGCCGATGAGCACGCCGAGGGCCGAGCCCCCGATCACGACGGCGAGGGAGCCGACCACCAGCGCCCGGTCCAGGTCGCGCACCATGTTGGCGCTCTCCTGGAACCGGTGGCTCAGGGAGAGCACCTGTCCGTTGCCGAGGGGGACGGCGGCCCACACCACGGGCCCCTTGCGGGACTCCTGGACGTAGGTGCCGCGCCGCCCCGACCGGGCCTTCTCGCGCAGTTCCGCGGGCAGGTCGGGGTCGTTGAGCTTCGCGCCCCAGATGGGCTTGCGGCCGGCGTCGGTGCGGGCGATGAACTGCACCCGCTCCAGCTCGGCCTCGCGGGCGCTCTCCAGCATCGACACGCGGGCAGCGCTGTGCACCACCAGGCTGAGCGCCAGCGCGGTGAGCGCGCCGACGGCGGCGATGGCGAGCGTGATCTTCCAGCGGATCCCCGTGCGCAGGGTGAAGCGCCTCATGCGGTCGCGGTCCTCATGGTCCTCATGCGGTCGCGTCCCTCATGACCCTCGTGTTCCTCATGCCTTGAGCTTGTATCCGAAGCCCCGGACCGTCTCGATCCGGTCCTGACCGATCTTGGTGCGCAGCCGCTGGACGTGGACGTCCACGACGCGGGTGTCACCGCCCCAGTCGTAGTCCCAGACCCGTTCCAGGAGCCGGTCGCGGGACAGGACGGTACCCGGCGCGGAGGAGAATTCCAGCAGCAGCCGCATCTCGGTCGGCGTCAGCGCCACGGAGGCGCCCGCCTTGCGGACCTCCATGCCCTCGGTGTCGACCTCCAGGTCGCCGAAGGAGAGCACCCCGCGCTCACCGGAGCCGTCGGCCCCGTCGCCGTTCGAGGCGCCGTTCTGCGGGCCGCCGGCGTGGCCGAAGCGGCGCAGCACGGCGCGGATCCGGGCGACGAGGACGGAGCCGTCGAAGGGCTTGGTGACGTAGTCGTCCGCGCCCGCCTCCAGGCCCAGGACCACGTCGATGGAGTCGGCGCGGGCCGACAGCATGATCACGGGGACGGTGGACTCGTCGCGGATGCGGCGGCACAGGCTCACGCCGTCCATCCCGGGCACCATCACGTCGAGGAGGGCGATGTCCGGGCGGTCGGCGCGGAAGGACTCCAGCCCGGACAGTCCGTCGGGCATGGCGGTGACCACGAAGCCGTCGCGTTCCAGTGCCAGCGTCGTGGCCTCGCGGATGACGTCGTCGTCCTCCACGAACAGCACATGGGTCTCGGCCATGCCCACCCTCACCTCGTCAGCTCTTCGGCGATACGGCCGGGGCGGGAGGGCTCCCGCCGTCGACCACATTGCTGTAGTCCGTGTGCACCCGGTCCTGTTCGGTGAACCGTTCCCCGTTCCAGCGGTACGTGATCACGTCCTCGCCCGACGGGTAGGCGAGCGCGTCGTTCTTCCCGTAGACCGGTTTGTTGAGCACCAGCTCACCGCGGTCGATCTCCGCGTAGACGGGCGGCTGCTCGTCCGAGAAGACATTCTCGTACTTTCCTCCGTCGGCCCGGTACACGTACGAGCCGCGGCCCATCGCGTCCGCGCAGGACAGCACGTTGACGACGATGTCGACGGCGGTGTTCCCGGTGACCTTCCCGTAGCTGACGTCGATCGGGTACTGCTGGCCCGTGCAGGGCTTGAGGTCGCGCTTGACCGCGGCGCTCACCTTCGGGTCCGCCTTGAGCAGGGCCACCGGGTCGACCCGCTTGGCCGTTCCGGCGGACGCGGCGGGGGAGTGGTCCGTGGCGGCCGGTTCGCTGGCCCCGTCGCTCGTCGGCTGGTTGCTGCGGGACACGGTCTCGGTGTGGGCGGGGCCGCCGTCCTTGAGGCCCGTGCCGCCGGTGGAGCAGCCGGCCGCGAACAGCACTGTGCCGACGAGGACGACCGTCCCCGCCGACATCAGTACCAGAGAGCCTCTCCCGCCCGGGTCTTGGCCAGTCAGGCCGCGCACCGCTCCCGCCCCTCGTCACGGATGGTGTGGTCACCGCGTTCGAGCGCACGCATGTCCAGGTCCCGGCTCTCCAGTTCCTGACGGAGCCGGGCCAGTGCGCGGTGCAGGGTGCTCTTCACGGTTCCCGCCGACATACCGAGCGCCGCGGCCGTTTCCTCGGTGCTCATCTGCTCCCAGTGTCGCAGCACCACCACACTGCGCTGCTTGGGCGCGAGCACCTTGAGGATGTCCATCAGCAGGGCGCGGTCGGCGCGCTGGTCGGAGCCGTCCTCGACGGAGGCGTCCGGGAGCTGCTCGGTGGGGACCTCGTCGAGCTTGCGGGCCCGCCACCACTCGGTACGGGTGTTGATCATGACGCGGCGGAGGTAGGCGTCGGCCAGCGACTTGTCGGCGATACCGTCCCAGCGGCCGTAGGTGCGTACGAGGGCGGTCTGGAGGAGGTCCTGGGCGTCCGTCGGGTCCGGGACCAGGCGCCGGGCACTGCGCAGCAGGGCATCCTGCCGGGTGCGTACGTACTCCTCGAATTCGAGTACCTCGCCGTGCGCCATCTCAGACCGCCTCCGTTCCGACCAACCGCTCATGCGCTGGCTTGTGGATCCGAAGGTACGGAGGGGTTGTCACGGCACTGTGCGGGTCAGCCTTCGGTGGGCGCACGGACACCCGTAGATTGTGTAACAGTGCCGGTGAGCTGGGGTTTCGCGGCCCGAAGCGGAATGATCGAGTCAACTTCGAGCCGCGCTCCGGCCGGCCGCCGGGGGCGTGCGGATTTCGTCGGTCAGCTCTGCGGCAGCCGGTACATGCCGTGCGCGAGCGGTTCCACCAGCCCGTCGGACACCAGCCCGTCCAGCGCGCGCGCCCGCTGCACCGGTTCGTTCCAGACGGTGTCGAGCACCGACTGCGGAACCGGACCGACCGCTTCGCGCAGTACGGCCAGCAGCTTCCCGCGCACCTGCCGGTCGGTCCCGGCGTACGTCTGCCCGCGCCGCGGCGGTCCCTCGTGCGCGGGCTTCCCGGCCAGGCGCCACGCGCACAGGCCCGCCACCGGGCAGCGCGCGCAGTCCGGGCTCTTGGCCGTGCACACCAGCGCGCCCAGCTCCATCGACGCCGCGGCCCAGCGGGCCGCCGTGGCCTCGTCGTCGGGCAGCAGTTCCCGGGCCAGGCGCCGCTCGGCGGCCGTCGTGGCGTTCGGCGGGTACTCGACCCCGCTGGACGCGCGGGCGAAGACCCGGCGCACGTTGGTGTCCAGCACCGCGTGCCGCTGCCCGTACGCGAAGGAGGCCACGGCGGCGGCCGTGTACTCGCCGATGCCCGGCAGCGACAGCAGCTGGGCGTGGTCGCTCGGTACGTCGCCGCCGTGGCGTTCCGTTATCGCGACGGCCGCGCCGTGCAGGCGCAGCGCCCGGCGCGGGTAGCCGAGCCGCCCCCAGGCCCGTACGGCCTCGCCCGGCGCCTCGGCGGCCAGGGCGGCGGGCCGGGGCCACCGGGCGAGCCACTGCTCGTAGACCGGCAGGACCCGGCTGACCGGGGTCTGCTGGAGCATGAACTCGCTGACCATGACCCCCCAGGGGCCGGCCTCGGGGCGGCGCCAGGGCAGGTCACGGGCGTGTTCGTCGAACCACGCGATGACGGGGGAGTGCAGCGCGTGGGCGCGCGGAGGGCCGCCGGCGGGGGATGCGGGGGATGAGGCAGATGCAGTCATGGCAGACCGCATCCTGGCACGTTTCGGCCCTACCCCGCCCGGCCCGGGCCGGTGAACCAGACGGCGACGGGGGTGCCGCTCGTGCGGACCGCGGCCGTCACCCGGGCCAGCGGGTTCGCGAGCACCAGCACGGCGAGGGTGGCCAGCGAGGCCCCCAGCAGCAGGCCCATCGCCACGTCGTGCGGGTAGTGCACCCCGACGAACACCCGGGAGAACGCCATCAGCAGTGCGACGGGCACGGTCAGCAGGGCGAGGCGGGGCACGGCCAGCGCGAGGGCGACGGCGGCCGCGCCCGCGATGGCGGAGTGGTTGCTGGGGAAGGACCAGTCCCCGTACGGCGGGCAGGGGACGAGCGAGGCGGCCGCCCCGGCCACCGCCCGGCAGGGCCGTTCCTCGTTCACGGTGGACTTCACCAGCTCGGAGGCGACGTAGACGAGCGCGGTGGCGAGCGGGGCGAGGACGGCGAGCGCCACCGCCCGGGGATCACCGTGCCCGCGCGCACGCCACCAGACGGCTATGAAGAGCAGACCGAAGAGCAGCAGTCCGAATTCGGTCCAGACTTCGAACGCCCACCGCACCCAGGGGGGCGTGGAGTGGGCGAAGTCGGTGATGTCGCGGTAGAGGGCAGAGCTGTCCATGGTCACCGACGGTACTCAAACCCCCGTTCCGGCCGCGTCAGCACCTTGGCCGGATCCGGCCGCTCCCGCGTACGCCCGCAGGATGATCATCGGCAAAACCTGCCGGATGTGCGGCATGGGGGACGCTGATCGCGGCACGAGTTCTCGTAAGGTTCGGTTCGTGGGATCTCTGCGCAATCCGGTCGGGCCGCTCCCCTCCTCCATTTACTGGCGACGGAGGGCTGTGCTGGCGTCCGTCGCGGCGCTCTTGGCGCTGCTCGCCGTATGGACCGTCAGTTCCGGCGGGGGTACGTCGAGTACGAACGGCAAGGGCGGCGGCGACGGCTCCGGACCCGTGCGCACGATCACCCCCGGACCCTCGGGCTCCGGGCCGGCGATCAGTCAGGCGCCGGGCGGACGCGGCGACTCGGGCGCGGCCTCCGGTTCGGCTTCGGGCGGCGGCGGCAAGAACGGTGAGCCCGGCGGCGGTTCGGGTTCCGGCTCCGGTTCCGCTTCGGGTTCCGGCGGATCCGGTTCCGCGGCCGGCGGCTCCCCGGCGCAGGTGCCGGCGGACTCCCCGCTCCCGACGTGCCCGGCGAGCGCGCTGCAGTGGGAGGTCAAGAGCGTGAAGAACGAGTACGAGACGAACGAGAAGCCGCGTCTCGAACTCCTCGTCCGCAACATCTCCGGCAGCACCTGCAAGTTCGGACTCGGTCCGAGGCAAGCCGTCATGACGATCTTCCAGACGCAGGGCGCCAAGGCCGTCTGGTCCTCCGCGGACTGCCCGGCGAACGCGGCGAACGCGTTCTTCCGGCTGCCGGCGCAGGGCGAGACGAAGCAGGCGGTGGAGTGGGACCGGAAGCCGAGCGCGCCGGACCAGTGCCAGACGCCTCCGGCGGGCAGCCCGGCGCCCGACACCTACGTGGTCGAGGTGAAGTCCCCGGGCCTTCCGGTGGCCCGCACCTCCTTCGTACTGAAGCAGGACTGACCCCTCTGTGACGCGGCCCTCGCGCCGGGCGGGGCCGGGGCGCCTTCCGGGCCCGGTGGCCGCCTGCGGGTGGGTGCCGCTGCGCGGAGCGGTCCCCTACCCGCCCTTCCACCGTTCCCCGGGCTGCGCCCGGACCCGTTCCGCCGGCTGCGGATCGGCCGGCCGTCGGGGTCGGGTTCGCGCCGGTCAGCGCACGGCGCTCCGCGCCCGCGCCTCGAACTCCCCCAGCTGACGCCGGGAGGTGCCCCCTGGCGGGGCGGGGTCACCGGGGGTGCCGTCAGACGTAGCGTTCCAGGATCGACGACTCCGCCAGGCGGGACAGGCCCTCGCGGACGCTGCGCGCACGGGCCTCGCCGACGCCGTCCACCGTCTGGAGGTCGTCCACCGACGCCGCCAGCAGCTTCTGCAGCCCGCCGAAGTGCTCGACCAGCCGCTCGATGATCGCCCCCGGCAGCCTCGGCACCTTCGCCAGCAGCCGGTACCCGCGCGGCGACACCGCCGAGTCGAGGGTCTCCGGCGAGCCGGTGTACCCCAGGGCCTTCGCCACGATCGCCAGTTCCAGCAGTTCCGGATGGGTCAGTGCGTCCAGCGCCGGCAGCGCTTCCTCCACCGTGCGGGAACGCTTCGCCGTCGGCTCCGGAACGTAGTCCCGGATCACCAGCTCCCGCTCCTGCTCGATGCCGACGGTCAGTTCGTCCAGCTGGAGCGACAGCAGTCGTCCGTCCGTGCCCAGTTCGACCACGTACTCGGCGATTTCCGTCGCGATCCGGCGGACCATTTCCAGCCGCTGGGCGACCGCCGTCACGTCGCGGACGGTGACCAGGTCCTCGATCTCCAGCGCCGACAGCGTCCCCGCGACCTCGTCGAGCCGCAGCTTGTACCGCTCCAGGGTGGCCAGCGCCTGGTTCGCCCGGGACAGGATCGCCCCGGACTCCTCCAGGACCCGCCGCTCGCCGTCGACGTAGAGGGCGATCAGCCGCATCGACTGGGACACGGAGACCACCGGGAAGCCGCACTGCTTCGAGACGCGGTCCGCGGTGCGGTGCCGGGTGCCGGTCTCCTCCGTCGGGATCGACGCGTCGGGCACCAGCTGCACGCCGGCCCGAAGGATCTTGGTGATGTCCTTGTCGAGGATGAGCGCGCCGTCGAGCTTGCACAGCTCGCGCAGCCGGGTCGCGGTGAACTCCACGTCCAGGACGAAGCCGCCCGTGCACATGGCCTCGACGTTCTTGTCCATGCCGAGGACGATGAGCCCGCCCGTGTTGCCGCGGACGATCCGCTCCAGGCCGTCGCGCAGGGGCTGACCAGGCGCGACGGCGCTCAGCGAGGCGCGCATCAGCGCGTCGTGCTTGGAGCTCGCGCCGGACTTCCCGGGTGCTGATGCCCCGTCCTTGGCTGCCACTGCACTCCTCCGGTCGCGGGTTGCGCCGCCTGCGTACAGCCGGGCGGACCAGCACAAAGTCTACCGGCGCGGGCTGTGCGCCCGCCGTGCCTTGGCGCGCATCGCCGCGACGGGGGTCCGTACGGAGGCCCGCGGGGGCCCCCTGACCTGCCCCGGGACGGCCCGCGGGAGGTCCGGACCGGCCCGCGTGCGGAGGCGCTTATTCCGCTGCGCGCTCCTTCGCCGGGGTGCGGGAGCGGCCGCGCGGCAGGACCCGCAGCGCGTCGCCCACGTCCGCGACCTCGGTCACCTTCATCCCCGCAGGAACCTTCCCCGGATCCGCCGGCACCAACGCGTGCGTGAAGCCCAGCCGGTGCGCC
The DNA here is from genome assembly GCF_052114405.1 of Streptomyces sp. M-16. Taxonomy (NCBI): domain Bacteria; kingdom Bacillati; phylum Actinomycetota; class Actinomycetes; order Kitasatosporales; family Streptomycetaceae; genus Streptomyces; species Streptomyces sp. M-16. The sequence goes on from NZ_JBFRER010000079.1 coordinate 15,890, forward strand.
TCGGACAGCCGCCGCTGCACACCCGTCACCCGCCTCACCTCACCGGCGAGCCCGACCTCCCCGATGGCGACGAGGTTCTTCGGCAGCGGCACGTCACTGGCGGCCGAGGCCAGCGCCAGCGCGATCGCGAGGTCGGCGGCCGGTTCGGTGAGCTTCACGCCGCCCACGGTCGCGCTGTAGATGTCCCGCTTGCCGAGCGCGGTGATCCGCCCGCGCTGCTCCAGCACCGCCAGCATCATCGAGACGCGCGAGGTCTCCAGGCCGGAGGTGGTGCGGCGCGGGGAGGGGATCTGCGAGTCGACGGTGAGCGCCTGCACCTCGGCGACCAGCGGGCGCTTGCCCTCCAGGGTCACGGTCAGGCAGGTGCCCGGCACCGCCTCGGCCCGCCGGGTCAGGAACAGCCCGCTGGGGTCGGCGAGCCCGGTGATGCCCTCGTCGTGGAGCTCGAAGCAGCCGACCTCGTCGGTGGCGCCGTAGCGGTTCTTCACACCGCGCACGAGGCGCAGCCGCGCGTGGCGGTCGCCCTCGAAGCTGAGGACCACGTCCACCAGGTGCTCCAGCAGGCGGGGACCGGCGATCGCCCCGTCCTTGGTGACGTGGCCGACCAGGAGGGTGGCCATGCCCCGCTCCTTGGACGCGCGGATCAGCGCGCCGGCCACCTCCCTGACCTGGGCCATGCCGCCGGGCGCGCCGTCGATCTCGGGGGAGGCGATGGTCTGTACGGAGTCCAGGACCAGCAGGGAGGGCTTCACCGCGTCGAGGTGGCCCAGTACGGCGGACAGGTCGGTCTCGGCGGCGAGGAAGAGGTGGTCGTTGAGGGCGTTGATCCGGTCGGCGCGCAGCCGGACCTGGCTCGCGGACTCCTCGCCCGTGACGTAGAGGGTGCGATGGTCGCCGGTGGCCGCCTTCGCCGCGACGTCGAGCAGCAGGGTCGACTTGCCGACGCCGGGCTCGCCGGCGAGGAGGACGACGGCGCCCGGGACCAGCCCGCCGCCCAGGACGCGGTCCAGTTCGTCGACGCCGGTGCTGCGCGCGGTCGCGGTGCGGCCGTCGACCTGGGCGATGGGCAGGGCGGGCGCGGAGACGCGGCCGGCCGCGGTGGTCCGTACGGCGGGCGCCCCGCCCATCTCTTCGACGGTGCCCCACGCCTGGCATTCGGGGCAGCGGCCGAGCCATTTCGCGGTCGTCCAGCCGCACTCGGAGCAACGGTAGGACGGCCGGTCCTTGGCGGACGAGCGGGAGGTACGGGCAGCAGCCATGCGGCCCACGGTAACCGCAGCCACCGACAGCCCCGGCCGTACGGGCGTCAGGGCCGCTGTCAGCGGGGTACCGATCTGTTCACCCGTAAGGGCTAAAACCGCTGAAGGCTTCCGGGGCGTCACCGGCGCGCCGCCTACGGTCGCCAGGTGAACAGCAGCAACCAGGGAGACCCCGCATCGCGCACCGGCGCACACCGGGCGCACGGGCGCACGCTCTCGGCGCCCTCGGTGGACCCGGCGGCCCCGGGGGACCCCGTCCGCCCGGTGGCCCCGGCCGAACAGCCCCCGCCCTCCCGGCACGAGCCCTACCTGGACGGACTGTTCACCTACTGCCTCTCCGTCCTCTGTGACCACGACACCGCCACCGAGGTGCTCGGTGACGTCCTCGTCGTCGCCGAACGCCATCCCGGCCGGTGTCCCGACGAGGGCGGCCGCCGCGCCTGGCTGTACGCCCTGGCCCGCTGGGGCTGCCTGAACCGGCTGGCCGAGCGGCGGAGCGCACGCCAGGGGGCGCATTCCGCCCGGCGTACGCCGGAGCACACGAACGCCGGGCGTGCTCCGGGGGAGCGCCCGGGGTCCGACGTCAGCGCCCACCGCCGTGCCGAGCTGGCCCGGCTCGCCTGGCCCGAGGCCGCCGGCACCACCCCCGAGCAGCGTGAAGCCCTCGAACTCGCCGTCCGCCACCGCCTCGGCGTCGGGGAACTCGCCGCCGTCCTCGGCACCCCCGCCGCCGCCGCACGCGAACTGCTGTCCGGCGCCGCCTGCGAGGTGGAGCGCRCCCGCGCCGCCCTCGCCGTCGTGGAGAGCGGCAACTGTCCGGCCGTGGCCCGCCTCACCGGCGACCGGGGCGACGGCGCCCCCGGCGACGTCCTGCTGTCCAGCACCCTGCGCGCCGAACTCGTCCGCCACGTCGACGACTGCCCGCGCTGCCGCCGCGCCGCCGAACGCGTGGGCGCCGGCGCCCCCTGGCCCGGTACCGGCGCCGTCCACGCCGCGCTCCCGCTGGTCCCGGCCCCCCGCCCCGCCCTGCACGCCGCGATGCTCCGCTCGGGCCGGCGCCGCGGCGGGCGCCCCGGACCGCGCTTCGACCGGACCGGTTTCCCCATGGACCCCAAGGACCGCGCCGCGCGCCGCGACCGGCTCCGGGCGCGGGCCGTGACCACCACCGTCGTCGCCACCGTCGTCGCCGCTCCCGTACTCGCCCTGTGGGCGGCGTACCGGGGTGCCCCCGTCACCGGCGAACCCGTCGGCGCCGACGGCACCCGCATCTCCGCCGGCGAATCGCAGATCCCGCCCCCGTACGCGGCCGAGGGGCGCCCCCTGACCGCCTACGAGAACACCGGCAACACCGCGCACACCACCGGCGAGCCCGGCTTCGCCCCCGGCGCCGCCGGCCCCGACGTCTCCGTCGAGGTGATCAGCACCGGCGCGCCCGCCGCCCCCGGCGCGGACGCCCCCGGCGCCCCCGGCCGGCTCACGGTCGCCGCCACCACCCGCGGCTCCACCACCCTGCTCACCCTCACGGCCTCCGGCGGCGGCCCCGTCGACTGGCGGCTCTGGTCGGACGCGCCCTGGCTGCGCGCGAGCCGGACGGCGGGCACCCTCGCCCCCGGAGAATCGGTCATCCTGCGGATCACCGTGGACGCCGGGGCCGAGCCCGTCGGCGCATGGAGCGCCCGCGTCGGGGTGGACCCCGCCGGCGCGATGATCGTCGTCCAGGGCCGGGGCCGCCCGGCCCCCACCCCGGACCCGCCGGAGCCCACCCCGACCCCGACGCCCACCCCCACGCCGACACCGACACCGACCCCCACCCCGACGCCCACGCCGACCCCGACGCCCACGCCGACGCCCACGCCGACGGACCCCCCGGCCCCGGAGCCGTCCTCAGGAGGAACGGTTTCCCCCGGACCGGCCCCCTCCGGGTCCTGACACCGTCAGGCGCGGTCCACCGGGGGCACCGGATCCGCGGGATGCGGCGCCATCGGCAGCAGCGAGGCCAGCCGCGCCTCGCACAGCTTCACCAGCTCCGCGTACCCCGCCTCGCCCATCAGCTCCGTCAGCTCCGCCCGGTACGACACGTACACCGGGTCGCCGGCACCGTGCGCGGAGGTCGCCGACGTGCACCACCAGTGCAGGTCGTGACCGCCCGGTCCCCAGCCGCGCCGGTCGTACTCGCCGATCGACACCTGCAGGATCCGGGTGTCGTCGGGGCGGTCGATCCAGTCGTACGTCCGGCGGATCGGCAGCTGCCAGCACACGTCCGGCTTGGTCTCCAGCGGCTCCTGGCCCCCCTTGAGGGCCAGGATGTGCAGCGAGCACCCCGCCCCGGCCGGGAAACCGGGCCGGTTCAGGAAGATGCAGGCCCCGTCCCAGCGGCGGGTCTGCTTCTCCCCGTCGTCGTCGAGCTGCGTCCAGCCGGACTCGCTCCCGACGTCGTGGAACTGCCACAGCTCGGGTGTGAGCCGCGCCACGTTCTCGGCGACCCGCTTCTCGTCGTCCTCGTCGGAGAAGTGCGCCCCGAGGGTGCAGCAGCCGTCATCGGCCCGCCCGGCCTGGATCCCCTGGCAGCCACTGCCGAAGATGCAGGTCCAGCGGGAGGTCAGCCAGGTCAGGTCGCAGCGGAAGACCTGCTCGTCATCGGCGGGGTCGGGGAATTCCACCCAGGCCCGGGGGAAGTCGAGCCCCTTCTCGTCCTGCTCCTTGCCCTTGTCCTTGTTCGACCGGGTCTTGTTGGCCTTCTTCGTATTTGGCACAAAGCCCAGCCTAAGGGCCCCTTACTCCGCTCCCCCGCGTTCGGCCCAGTAGCGTTTCCCGCATGAGACTCGGTGTCCTGGATGTGGGTTCGAACACGATCCATCTGCTGGTGGTGGACGCGCACCCCGGCGCGCGCCCGCTGCCCGCGCACTCGCACAAGGTGCAACTGCGCCTGGCGCAGCTCCTGGACGAGCGCGGGGCCGTCAGCGCGGACGGCATAGAGCGCCTCGTCTCGGTGATCGGCGAGGCCGTGCAGGCCGCCGAGGACAAGGGCTGCGAGGACCTGCTGCCCTTCGCGACCAGCGCGGTGCGCGAGGCCACCAACGCCGACGAGGTCCTCACCCGCGTGAAGGCCGAGACCGGGCTGGAGCTCCCGGTCCTCAGCGGCGACGACGAGGCCCGGCTGACCTTCCTCGCGGTCCGGCGGTGGTTCGGCTGGTCGGCCGGCAAGCTGCTGGTCCTGGACATCGGCGGCGGCTCGCTGGAGATCGCGTACGGCATCGACGAGGAGCCGGACAAGGCCGTCTCCCTCCCGCTCGGCGCCGGCCGCCTCACCTCCGCCTGGCTCCCCGGCGACCCGCCGGACCCGGCGGACGTGAAGGCCCTGCGCCGGCACGTGCGGGCCGGCATCGCCCGCACGGTCGGCGAGTTCAGCCGCTTCGGCGCCCCGGACCACGTCGTCGCCACCTCGAAGACCTTCAAGCAGCTCGCCCGCATCGCGGGAGCGGCCAGGGAGGCGGACGGCCTGTACGTGCAGCGCGACCTGACCCGCAAGTCCCTGGGCGAGTGGGTCCCGCGACTGGCCGCGATGACCACCGCCGAACGCTCCGCCCTCCCCGGCGTCTCGGACGGCCGGGCCGCCCAGCTCCTGGCCGGGGCCCTGGTGGCGGAGGCCGCGATGGACCTCTTCGGCGTGGACGAGCTGGAGATCTGCCCGTGGGCCCTGCGCGAGGGCGTGATCCTGCGGAGGCTGGACCACCTGCCGTAGCCCCGGCGATCATCGCCGGATGATCACGATCCTGACGCCCCGCGCCATCGAGGCGCTCGGCCGGTTCAACGACGCCCACCCCTGGGACCACAACGCCCACTACCACCCGTGGATCCTGCGGCAGCTGCCCCGCCGGTGCGCCCGCGCGCTGGACGTCGGCTCCGGCAGCGGCGACCTGGCCAGGGCGCTGACCGCGCGCGCCGCCGCCGTGCGCGGGGTAGACGCCGACCCGCGGATCGTCGCGCGGGCCCGGGAGCTCACCCCCGCCGGGGCGCCGGTGACCTTCGCCRTCGGGGAGGCCCTGGCGGAGGAGGGGACGTACGACGTCGTCACGTGCGTGGCCGTCCTCCACCACCTGCCGTTCACCGAGGCCCTCGGCCACTTCCGCGAGCGGCTCGCGCCCGGCGGGACCCTGGTCGTCGTCGGCGCGTACCGGGCGCGGACCCGCGGCGACCACCTCCTCGGCGCCGTCGCGGTCCCGCTGAACGCCGCCCTGGGATGGATCAAGAACAAGGGGCGGACGGCACCCCGCCCGGCTTCGATGACCGCCCCGACCAGGCCCGCGTCCATGACCTTCGCCGAGATCGCCCACGAGGCCGCCCGGCTGCTGCCGGGAGTGCGGCTGCGCCGTCGGCTGTTCTGGCGCTACACGCTGGTCTGGCGACGGCATTGAGACGGCTTCCGGGGCCGGGCCGCCCCGGCGGGGCAGGGGCCCCGTAATCTGTCCCCGTGGCAGAACCAGTCCGTAYCCCGACCACCACCACCCCGAAAGTCGCGCTCTCCACCGCCTCCGTCTACCCGGAGTCCACGGCGACCGCCTTCGAGATCGCCGCCCGCCTCGGCTACGACGGCGTCGAGGTCATGGTCTGGACGGACCCGGTCAGCCAGGACGTCGACGCCCTGCGCCGGCTGTCGGACCGTCACGGGGTGCCGATCCTGGCCGTCCACGCCCCCTGCCTGCTGATCACCCAGCGCGTGTGGTCCACCGACCCCTGGATCAAGCTCCAGCGCGCCCGCGCGGCGGCCGAGAAGCTCGGCGCGAGCACGGTCGTCGTGCACCCGCCGTTCCGTTGGCAGCGGCAGTACTCCCGCGACTTCGTCACCGGGATCTGGCGGATGGCCGACGAGACCGACGTCCGCTTCGCCGTGGAGAACATGTACCCCTGGCGCTACCGCGACCGCGAGATGCTCGCCTACGCGCCCGAGTGGGACGTCACCAAGGACGACTACCGGCACTTCACCGTCGACCTCTCGCACACCGCGACCGCCCGTACGGACGCCACCGCCATGATCGACCGGATGGGTGACCGGCTCGCCCACATCCACCTCGCCGACGGCAACGGATCGGCCAAGGACGAGCACCTGGTGCCCGGCCGGGGCACCCAGCCCTGCGCGGAGCTGCTCACCGGCCTGGCCCGGACCTCCTTCGACGGGCACGTCGTCATCGAGGTGAACACCCGCCGCGCCATGTCGTCAGCCGAGCGCGAGGCCGACCTCGCCGAGGCGCTGGCCTTCACCCGCCTGCACCTCTCGAAGCCGGTGCGCCGCTCATGACGGAGCCGTCCGGGCAGGCCGAGCCGTCCGAGGCCGCCGCCGAACCGCCCGCCGAGCCCGCCGAGCCCGCCGAGCCCGCCGAACCGCCCGCCGAGCCCGCCGAGCCTGGCAAGCCCGCCGAGCCCGCCGAACCGCCCGCCGAGCCCGCCGCGCCCGTCAAGCCCGCCGAACCGCCCGCCGCGCCCGCCGCGCCCGTCAAGCGCCGCCGCGGCCCCGGCCGGCCCCGCCAGGACGAGACCGACGACGGCCCCGGCACCCAGGAGCGGATCCGCCTCGCCGCCCGCGAGGTGTTCGCCGAACGCGGCTACGACAAGACGTCCGTCCGCGGCATCGCCAAGGTGGCCGGCGTGGACCCGGCCCTGGTGCACCACTACTTCGGGAGCAAGGACGACCTCTTCGCCGCCGCCATCGAGGTGAGCATGGAGCCCGCCCTGGTGGTCCCGGCGATCATCGGCGAGGGCCCCGAAGGCATCGGGGAACGGCTGGCCCGCTACTTCCTCGGCATCTGGGAGAACCCGGTCTCCCGCGCCCCCCTGCTTGCCGTGATCCGCTCCGCCCTCACCCACGAGGCCGCCGCCAAGGTGCTGCGCGGCCTGATCCTGCGCCGGGTCCTGGAGCGGGTCGCCGCCGACCTCGACGTACCGGACCCGACGCTGCGGGCCGAGCTGGCCGCCTCCCACATGATCGGCATCGCGCTGCTGCGCTACGTGGTCCGCGTGGAGCCGCTCGCGTCCGCCGACCCGGAGCGGATCGTCGCCCTCGTGGCACCCACGCTCCAGCGCTACCTGACCGAGGAATGAGCCCGTCGTCCCGGCATCCGGACGAGCTGTCCGGATCGCGGGCGGTGGGCGTAGCTTTGTAACCGAGCCATATCCGCAGTCGCGGCTGACCGTACAGCCGCACTCATGGGGAGTGAAACCGCATGCCCGAGCTGAGGTCCCGCACCGTCACCCACGGCCGCAACATGGCAGGCGCTCGTGCGCTGATGCGCGCGTCGGGCGTAGCGAGCGAGGACATCGGCAAGCCGATCATCGCGGTCGCCAACTCCTTCACCGAGTTCGTCCCCGGCCACACCCACCTGGCCCCGGTCGGCCGCATCGTCTCGGACGCGATCCGCGCCGCCGGCGCGATCCCGCGCGAGTTCAACACGATCGCGGTCGACGACGGCATCGCCATGGGCCACGCCGGCATGCTGTACTCCCTGCCCTCCCGCGACCTGATCGCGGACTCGGTCGAGTACATGGTCGAGGCGCACTGCGCCGACGCGCTGATCTGCATCTCCAACTGCGACAAGATCACCCCCGGCATGCTGATGGCCGCCATGCGCCTCAACATCCCGGTCGTCTTCGTCTCCGGCGGCCCGATGGAGGCCGGCCAGGCCACCCTCGTCGACGGCACCGTGCGCAAGCTCGACCTGATCGACGCCATGGTCGACGCCTCCAACGAGAACGTCTCCGACGAGGACGTCCTGCGCATCGAGGAGAACGCCTGCCCGACCTGCGGCTCGTGTTCGGGCATGTTCACCGCCAACTCGATGAACTGCCTCGCCGAGGCCATCGGCCTCGCCCTCCCCGGCAACGGCTCGGTCCTCGCCACCCACACCGCCCGCCGCGCCCTGTACGAGGACGCCGGCCGCACGGTCGTGGAGATCACCAAGCGCTACTACGAGGGCGGCGACGAGTCCGTCCTCCCGCGCAACATCGCCAGCCGCGAGGCCTTCGAGAACGCCATGGCCCTCGACATCGCCATGGGCGGCTCCACGAACACGATCCTCCACCTCCTCGCCGCCGCCCAGGAGGCCGGCCTGGACTACGACCTCACCGACATCGACGCCGTCTCGCGCCGCGTCCCGTGCCTGGCCAAGGTCGCCCCGAACGTGGCGCCCGGCGGCACGTACTACATGGAGGACATCCACCGCGCCGGCGGCATCCCCGCCATCCTCGGCGAGCTGCACCGCGGCGGGCTCCTCAACAAGGACGTCACCACCGTCCACTCGGACAACCTGGAGGACTGGCTCGCGCAGTGGGACGCCCGCTCCGGGACCGCCTCCGACGTGGCGATGGAGCTGTGGCACGCGGCCCCCGGCTGCAAGCGCTCCGCGACCGCCTTCTCCCAGTCCGAGCGCTGGGAGACCCTCGACCTCGACGCCGAGGGCGGATGCATCCGCTCCGTGCAGCACGCGTACTCCAAGGACGGCGGCCTCGCCGTCCTGCGCGGCAACATCGCGGCCGACGGCTGCGTGGTCAAGACCGCCGGCGTCGACGAGTCGATCTGGACCTTCGAGGGCCCGGCCGTGGTCTGCGAATCGCAGGACGAGGCCGTCGAGAAGATCCTCTCCAAGCAGATCGCGCCGGGCGACGTGGTCGTCATCCGCTACGAGGGCCCGCGCGGCGGCCCCGGCATGCAGGAGATGCTCTACCCGACCTCCTTCCTCAAGGGCCGCGGCCTCGGCAAGGTCTGCGCCCTGGTGACGGACGGCCGCTTCTCCGGCGGCACCTCGGGCCTGTCCATCGGCCACGCCTCCCCGGAGGCGGCCTCGGGCGGCAACATCGCCGTCGTCGAGGACGGTGACCGGATCCGCATCGACATCCCGAACCGCTCCATCGAGCTCCTGGTCTCCGACGAGGTGCTGGCGGCCCGTCACGAGGCCCTCGGCGGCGTCTACGCCCCGAAGGACCGCGAGCGCAACGTCTCCGCGGCCCTGCGCGCCTACGCGGCGATGGCCACCAGCGCCGACAAGGGCGCGGTCCGCGACGTCACCCGCCTGGGCTGACCCACCGGCCTTCGGAACCCCGCCGGGCGGCTCACTACCCGGCGGGGTTCCGCGCGTCTCCCCCCTTTACGCGTCGCTCGCGCCGTTCGGCGCCGGGGCGCCTTCCGGCCTTCGCGCCGCCGCGCCGGGCTCCGCCCGTCGGCCGCGGCCGTGGCTCACCACCCGGCGGGGTTCCGGGCGTCCACGGCGAAGACGGTCCCGTCGGGGGCGGAGGCGTAGACCCGGCCGCCGGAGAACACGGGAGGGGGGACGGCGGCGCTCACCGTGGCCTGGCCGGTGGCCATGCGGGCCTTGGTCTGTCCCAGGAGTCGCCCCGTCGCCGCGTCGACGGCCAGCAGGCGGCCGTCCGACACGGTCAGGTACACCCGCCCGTCGAGGAACGCGGGACCGGAGCCGCTCGCCGCGCCGGTCTCCAGCCGCCACAGCTCCTTGTTCGTGTCGACCGCCACGACCGCGCCCTGCGTACCGAAGGCGTACACCGTTCCGTTCGGCTCCACCGTCGCCTGCGCGTCGTACAGCGGGGCCGCCAGCTGGACCCGGTGGACCGAGCGCGTCGCCAGGTCGATCCGGACGATGCCGCCCGCGTGGGTCGTCGGATCGTTGTCCAGCAGGCAGACCGCACCGCGTGCCGTGCCGAACGGCTGCAGCCGGCCCACCGCCCGTAGCTGCCAGCGCACCTCGCCGCTCGCCGCGTCGACTTCGGAGACCTGGGTGGACTTGCCGGCCGGATCGGCCGTCGACGCGTAGAACACGGGCTCGCCCTTCTGGCCCCGGCCACCCCACCACCCCGATCCCGGCTCGCCCCGCCCGGTCCAGCGCTCGGTGCCCGACGCGGCGTCGAAGGCGGTGACGCTGCCGTTCGGCGTCACCAGCAGGACGTGCGGACCGGCGGCCACCACGCGCGCGCCCGGAGGCAGCTTCTGCCGCCAGCGCTCCGCACCCGTACCCGCGTCCAGGGCCTGGAGGACCTCGCCGCCGGGAGCCGCCGCCAGCACCGTCCCGCCCGCGAACAGCGGGGTCATCGTGGTGGCACCCGGCTGGTCCGGGGCGTTCGTGCGGACGGCCCACGTCGTCGAACCGTCCGCGGCGTCGAGCCGGGCCGCGGCCAGCCCGCGGCCCGAGCAGTACAGCCCGGTGGCCTCGGCCGAGCAGGACGCGGTGTGCCCGCCCAGCGGGACCGACCACGGGGAGACGGGGTGCCCCGCCGCCGCAGAGGCCCCGGACACCTGTGGTGCGCGCTCGGGCGTCCGCGCGCCGGACCACAGGTACCCGCCGACGGCCACGGCGGCGAGCAGCAGCCCGAGGGCCCCCGCCGCGACCGCCCTCCGGCGTCCCGCGCGCCCGCGCTGCGCGTCCGCGGGGTCGAGGGGAGCCACCGGGTCGACGGGGTCCACGGCCGGCCGGTCCCGCCGGTGCGTGAGCTCTTCCTCGGCCACGGGCCGACGGGGGTGCGGTATGAAGGCCTGGGTGTCCTCGCCCGTCCGGCTCGTCACGGTCCGGATCTCGGCGATCAGCGCGTCGGCGGTCGGCCGGTCCGCCGGATCCTTCGCCAGGCACCGGGCCACGATCGGCACGAGCCGGGCCGGGAGCCCCGTCAGGTCCGGCTCGCTGTGCACCACCTGGTACGCCACGAGGTAGTGGCTGTCGGAGTCGAACGGCCCCCGCCCCGTGGCGGCGTGCACGAGCACCGCCCCCAGCGCGAACACGTCCGCCGCGGTCCCGACCTCGCGGGGCCGCTGGAACTGTTCCGGCGCCATGAACGGCGGCGTCCCGATCAGCTTGCCGGTCTCGGTGCGCAGGTCGCTGTCGGCCGGGCGCGAGATGCCGAAGTCGATGACCCGCACCCCGTCCGGAGCCATCAGCACGTTGCTGGGCTTCAGGTCCCGGTGCACGACCCCGGCCCGGTGGATGTCCCGCAGCGCCTCCGCCAGCCCGGCGGCGAGCCGGGCCAGCTCCGGCGGGTCCAGCACGCGCTCCCGTACCCGCTCGGAAAGCGTCGGGGCGTCGATGAACAGGGTGGCCATCCAGGGCCGTTCGGCATCCGGATCGGCGTCCACGACGGGCGCGGTGAACGCCCCGCTCACCCGCCGGGCGGCGGCGACCTCCTGCCGGAACCGCGCCCGGAACTCCGGATCCACCGCGTGCTGGGCGTGCACGACCTTGACGGCGAGTTTCAGCCCGGAGCTGGAGGCGGCCAGGTGGACGACGCCCATGCCACCGGAGCCGAGCACGGATTCGAGCCGGTACTGCCCGGCGTACTCCGGAAACCCCGCGTAGTCCGCGCGCAGCGAATGCACCGCTCACCACCCCCGTCGGAGCCTAGTCGATGGCACATGCGAGCATCCAAGGGCTTGCTACCCTGCGCGCGTTGCGCAGCGCAACACCCATGGGGGGAGACGTCTTATGTCAGTCGAGAACGAATCAAGCCAAGCCCAGGGCCTCGCGGCCACCGCCGGCCTGCCGATGTTCCAGGTCGCGCCGGGGTACCGGGTCAACGTCCGCAGCGGTCCCGGCACCGGCTACGCGATCATCGACACCCTGCCGCTCGGCGCGAGCGTCTCGATCCGCTGCCAGTGCCCGGGGACCACGGTCTCGGGCCCGTACGGCACGACGGACATCTGGGACTGCATCGGCAACGGGAAGTTCATCTCGGACGCCTACGTGAAGACCGGCACCGACGGCTACGTCGCCGGCCGCTGCGACTGAGCGCGGCGGAACCGGGAACGGCCGCGCCCCGGCCGGGCCCCWCGCACGAGGGGCCCGGCCGGGGCGCCGCCGTCCGGAAGGGACGGCCTAGCGGGCGCTCCGCTCCCGCAGCACGCCCACGGCGTCGGAGCCCCCGCCGTCTCCCGTGCCGCCCGGCGGCCGCCCGGCCGGGGCGAGGTCACCCGTTCCGCCTCGCGAGACGCCCCCGGCACCCGCACCCCGCCGGGGGATAATCGCCGCTGTGAGCGACGACGACCGACGAGACCAGACCCACGGCCGGGAAGCGGGCGCGGACCGGCCGGCCCCCGGGCCCCGGCCCGAGCCGATCAAGTTCTTCGGCACCACCTGGGTGGAGCACGACAACGGCTACGTCGCGCGCCGCGTCGCCGTCGCGGCCGGTTCGCTGCTCGGGGCCTTCGCCTCCGCGTACCTCCTGCGCTTCGCCTACGAGGGCCTGGAGATCGGCAACGTCGGTCCGTTCCTCAGCATCTCCGTGGTCGTGCTCTTCGCGATCGCCAGTTCCATCGCCTTCGTCAAGACCTGGGAGTCCTTCAGCCGCCGCCCCGCCCCGTCCTCCGACGAGGCCGCCCTCAAGGGCCTGAAGGCGATCGGTTTCATCGGCTCCCTCATCGCGTACTTCCTGCGCTGCCTCGTCGAAGCCCCCGGCGAGGCCCTCCGCCGCGCCGAGTACCAGCGGGCCGAGGCCGAGTACGCCCGCCGCCGCGGCACCCGTACCGGCAACCCGGCCGCCCGCCGCCCCAAGCGCAAGAAGTAACCCGGGCGCACCCCGCGCCACCCGGTGACCGCCCCCCCGCCGGGGCGTCCACCGGGGCGGGCGAGGTTCACCCCTCCCGCCGATTGACGACCGGCACCGCCAGGAGCATTATTCATCACATGATGAATAATGGGTCCGAGACGCCGTCGTCCCCCGCACCCCCCGCCGTCCACGCCCACCGCCTCACCGTCCGCCGCGGCACCGGCCGCACCCCGCGCACCGTGCTCGACGACCTCGCCTTCGAGGTCCCCCGCGGCCGCATCACCGGCCTCCTCGGCCCCTCCGGCTGCGGCAAATCCACCCTCATGCGCGCCGTCGTCGGCACCCAGGCCCACGTCACCGGCACCCTCGACGTCCTCGGCCGCCCCGCCGGCCACCCCGCGCTCCGGTCCCGCATCGGCTACGTCACCCAGGCCCCCTCCGTCTACGACGACCTCACCGTCCGGCAGAACCTCGACTACTTCGCCGCCGTCCTCGACCCCGGCCGCGCCGCCGCCGACCGCCGCCGCGAAGCCGTCACCCGCGCCATCACCGACGTCGACCTCACCACCCGCGCCGACGCCCTCGCCGGCAACCTCTCCGGCGGCCAGCGCAGCCGGGTCTCCCTCGCCGTCGCCCTGCTCGGCGCCCCCGAGCTGCTCGTCCTCGACGAACCCACCGTCGGCCTCGACCCCGTCCTGCGCCGCGACCTGTGGAACCTCTTCCACGACATCACCGCCACCCGCGGCGCCACGATCCTCGTCTCCTCCCACGTCATGGACGAGGCCGAGCGCTGCCACGACCTCCTCCTCATGCGCGAGGGCCGCATCCTCGCCCAGGACACCCCCGACGCCCTGCGCACCCGCACCCACGCCACCACCGTCGAGGAGGGCTTCCTGCGCCTCGTCGACGAAGCCGACGCCGCGGCCGCCCGCACGACCGCCCCCGCCCTCCCGACCCAGGAGCAGATCCAGCGATGACCGCCACGACCCCCGTGACCGCCATGACCCCCGTGACCGCGATGAGCGCCGCCCGCACCACCGCCACAGCAGCCCGCGTCCTGCGCCAGCTCCGCCACGACCCGCGCTCCATCGCCCTGATGCTGCTGGTCCCCGTCCTGATGCTGACCCTGCTCCGCTACGTCTTCGACGGCAGCCCGCGCACCTTCGACACCATCGGCGCGTCCCTCCTCGGGATCTTCCCCCTCATCACGATGTTCCTCGTCACCTCCATCGCCACCCTGCGCGAACGCACCTCCGGCACCCTCGAACGCCTCCTCGCCATGCCGCTGGGCAAGGGCGACCTCATCGCCGGCTACGCCCTCGCGTTCGGCGCCGTCGCCGTCGTCCAGTCCCTCCTCGCCACCGGCCTCGCCCTCTGGCTCCTCGGCCTCGACGTCGTCGGCTCCCCCTGGCTGCTCCTGCTCGTCGCCCTCCTCGACGCCCTCCTCGGCACCGCCCTCGGCCTCTTCGTCTCCGCCTTCGCCGCGTCCGAGTTCCAGGCCGTCCAGTTCATGCCGGCCGTGATCTTCCCGCAGCTGCTCCTGTGCGGACTCTTCGCCGCCCGCGACACCATGCAGCCGGTCCTCTCGGGCATCTCCGACGTCCTGCCCATGTCCTACGCCGTCGACGGCATGACCCAGGTCCTCACCCACACCGACATGACGGCCGACTTCGTCCGCGACACCGTCGTCGTGGCCGCCTGCGCCCTCCTCGTCCTCGCCCTCGGCGCCGCCACCCTCCGCCGCCGCACCCCGTAGACCGCCCACGGACCGGACACACCCGGCCCCATCACGCACCCGGGTGCAAGGATGAGCGCGTACGCCCTTACGTTCGTTCGGCGAGGTGAATCGGGCATGACCCAGACAGTCGCAGTCCTCGGTACCGGCAAGATCGGCGAGGCCCTGCTCAGCGGGATGATCCGCGGCGGCTGGCCCGCCGCGAAACTCCTCGTCACCGCCCGCCGCCCCGAACGCGCGGAGGAGCTCCGCACCCGCTACGGCGTCGAGGCCGTCACCAACGCCGAGGCCGCCAAGCGCGCCGACACCCTCATCCTCACCGTGAAGCCRCAGGACATGGGCAAGCTCCTCGAAGAGCTCGCCCCGCACGTCCCCGCCGGCCGCCTGGTCATCAGCGGCGCCGCCGGCATCCCGACCTCCTTCTTCGAGGAGCGCCTCGCCCCCGGCACCCCCGTCGTCCGCGTCATGACGAACACCCCCGCCCTCGTCGACGAGGCCATGTCCGTCATCTCGGCCGGCAGCCACGCCACCGCCGCCCACCTCGCCCACACCGAGGAGATCTTCGGCGGCGTCGGCAAGACCCTGCGCGTCCCCGAGTCCCAGCAGGACGCGGCCACCGCCCTCTCCGGCTCCGGCCCCGCCTACTTCTACTTCCTGGTCGAGGCCATGACCGACGCCGGCATCCTCCTCGGACTGCCCCGCGCCCAGGCCCACGACCTCATCGTCCAGGCCGCCATCGGCGCCGCCGTGATGCTCCGCGACAGCGGCGAGCACCCGGTCAAGCTCCGGGAGGCCGTCACCTCCCCGGCCGGTACGACCATCAACGCGATCGTCGAGCTGGAGAAGCACGGGGTCCGGGCGGCCCTGATCGCGGCCCTGGAGGCGGCCCGCGACCGCAGCCGCGAACTCGCCTCCGGCAACAGCTGACGGAGACGTACGGAGACGTCCGGTGGATACGGGGCGTACGTACGGGCCCGTACGTACGCCCCGGTCCCCTTCAGGTTCAGGCCTCCAGCAGCCCGATGGCCCGGTACGCCCGGTCCACGACCGGCCGCGCCAGGGCCCGCGCCCGCCCGGCCCCCTCCCGCAGCACCTTCTCCACCGCCGCCGGATCGGCCGCCAGCTCGGCGTGCCGTTCCTGCACCGGCCGCAGCAGCTCCACCACCGCGTCGGCGACGTCCCGCTTGAGCGCCCCGTACCCGCTGTACTGCTCCGCGAGCGCGGCCGGTTCCCCGCCGGTACAGGCGGCCAGCACGTCCAGCAGGTTCGCGACCCCCGGCCGCGCCTCCCGGTCGTAGACGACACCGCCGTCCCCGCTGTCGGTCACCGCCCGCATGACCTTCTTACGGATCACCCCGGGCTCGTCCAGCATGAACACCACCCCGGGCCCCGCCCCGCCGGACTTCCCCATCTTCGACGTGGGCTCCTGAAGGTCCATGACCCGCGCGGCCACCTTCGGGAGCGTCACCTTCGGCACCGTGAACGTGTGCCCGTACCGCTGGTTGAACCGCACCGCCAGGTCCCGGGCCAGCTCCACGTGCTGCCGCTGATCCTCACCCACCGGGACCTCCTCGGTCCCGTAGGCGAGGATGTCGGCGGCCATCAGCACGGGATACGTCAGGAGCGACAGCCGTACGCCCTCCCCGGCCGCCTGCGCCTGCGCGGACTTCTCCTTGTACTGGATCATCCGGCGCATCTCGCCGTCGGTGGCGGTGCATTCCAGGACGTACGAGAGACGGGTGTGCTCGTCGACGTGGCTCTGCATGAACAGGGTGCACTTCTGCGGGTCCAGCCCGGAGGCGAGGAACAGCGTCGCCACCTGCCTGCTGAGCCGGCGCACCCGCGCCGGATCGTGCTCGACGGTCAGCGCGTGGAGGTCCACGACGCAGAACAGCGCCTCGTCCGGCTGCTGGTCGGCCGCGACCCACTGCCGGAGGGCCCCCAGGTAGTTCCCCAGCGTCAGGTGCCCGGTCGGCTTGATCCCGCTGAAGATCCTCGTCATGTCCTGTCTCCCTGTTCGTGGCTGGTGTCGGTGTCGGGACCGCCGCGTCGGGCGACCGAGCCACTCCCGGGAGGGGAGAAACAGAAACGGCCGCCGGAAGCGGCGGCCGTGAGCGCATGCGTGCTCGCGTGGTGGTCGGCCGCCGTCAGGCGGCCCACCAGCGAAGGCTGGGCACGAGCGCATGCGTAGTCATGGGAGGCAGCGTAGCCCGGCAGGCATGAGGAGCGTGTGAGGTTTCCAGGACGGTCAGCCGGGGGTTGACACGTCTGTGCCCGATCCGTAAGGTTCTTCGAGTTGTCCGAAGTGAGCGCCGACCCCGGTCGGTCCCCGGACAGCCATCCCGCACTACACATTCGAACGAACGACGCATGTTGTCGTCTCGTTTTCATGCGTATTTGCGAATGAGGAATCCGCGTCCCAGGACGCGGCCCCCGATTGGCTTCGGGGGCAGGGAATCCGCTACTGTCTCACTCGCCGGAAGGGCCCAACAGCCCGGAACGCAAAACCCGCTGACTGGGAGTCAGGCCCGAAAGGATCTGATAGAGTCGGAACCGCCGGAAAGGGAAAGCGCGAAAGCGCAGAACCTCGAAAGCGCCGAGGAAAATCGGACACGAAAGAGTCTGATAGAGTCGGAAACGCAAGAACACAGAACGAAAGCCCGGAGGAAAGCCCGAGAGGGTGAGT
>NZ_JBFRER010000080.1:0-33007 GCF_052114405.1 Streptomyces sp. M-16
GTGCCCGTACGGCCGGCCCGGCCGTCCCCGGCGGGGCGGCAGGTGGCGGGTTCCGGCCGTACGGGGCGACGGTGGAGGCCGGGGCGCCGCCGCGGGAGGACGTGCTCGGGGCGCTCGGGGCGCTGGCGGCGCGGGTGGCGGCCGGAGGTGTCGCGACGGCCACCGACACCCTGGACGGCACGCACCTGGCGGCGTACGCCGCGGGCGGCGGCCGGGCGCTCGTCCTCGCCACCCCGTCCCGCGCCCCCGGGGACCACACCATCGCCTCGGTCGCCGCCGTGCTGCTGACCCTGCTCACCGCGGGCCGGCCGGCGGGGGACGAGGCCGCCGCCCTGACCCGGCTCCTGCTGGACGGCGATCCGGCCGGGGCGCTCTCCCCGGGGCCCTGGTACGCCGTGCACGCCCGGGGCGGCGGGGACCCGCGGGCGCTGGCCGCCGCGCTGGGCACCGTACTGCTGGACCCGCGCGGGGACGGCGTACGGCTGCTGACCGACCGGGAGCCCGGCCCCCAGCCCGGCTGGCGGCTCGGGGTGAGCGCCCCCGCCGCACCCGCCGGGCTGGGCACGGCCGGGGCCCAGGCGCGCCGGGCACTGGAGCGCGCGGAGGCGGCCCGGACCCCGTTGGCCCGGCACGCCGAGCCCGGCCTCGCGGGTCTGGTCGGCGAGGCCGAGGCGCGGGCGCACGCCGAGGCCCTGCTCGGGCCCCTCTCCCCCGCCCTGCGGGACACCCTGCGGGGCTGGCTCGCCCACCACGGCAGCTGGGACCGCACCGCCGCCGCCCTCGGCGTCCACCGCAACACGGTCCGCCAGCGCATCGCCCGCGCCGCCGGGCTGCTGGGCGTCGACCTGGACGACCCCGACACCCGGATGGAACTGTGGTTCGCCCTGCGCTGGGAACCCGGGCCGAAGACCCCGGCCGAACCCCCCGCCGATCCCGCGGCCGAGCCCCCGCCCGGCGGGGACGGCTGACCGCCGGGCGGCCACCCCACCGCGCCCTACGATGTCCGGCATGCTCGACATGTTCCGGATGTCCGGGCCGGTGCGCGGCAGCGGCCACGGCTCCGGCGGGCGCCTCGCGCCGGCCGCCCGGCTGCTCGTGTGCGCCGCCCTCCCCTGGTACGCGTGCGTGTGGCTCGGTACGAGCACCGCCCCGGTGGCGGCCGCGCTGCCCGCCGCGCTGATCCTGCGCGGGGACGTGTTCGCGGCGCCCAGGCTGGCGCTGGAGCGCCTGGCCGGGGTGGCCGTCGGGGTCCTGCTGAGCGTGGCGGTCCTGCACCGGCTGCCCACGGGCCCGCTGTCGTTCCCGGTCCTCCTGGTGTGCGCCTGCGCCGGGATGTACCTGCTGCGCCACGGCGGCTCCCCCAACCAGCAGGTGCTCATCACCGCCCTGGTGATCTACTCCACGCCGGTGCCCGGGTACCCCCTGGCCCGGCTGGTGGAGAGCGCGGTCGGCATCGCCGTCGTGGCGCTCCTCGGCCCGCTGCTCTGGCCGCCGGACCCGTACCGGGAGACGGCGCGCGGCCTGGAGGAGTACCGCACCGGCCTCGCCGACCGCCTCGCACGGACCGYCGCCCGCGCCGCCGCGCCCGCTCCGGCCGGCGCCCCCTCCCCCGCCCCCGCGGCCGCCTTCGCGCTGTGGCACCGCCCGTACGAACTGTCCGCCGCGCTGGAGCACAGGACCGGGCGGCTGTTGCTGCTGTCGCCGCGGCGGGATGCGGCCGGGGACGCGGGCCCGCTGCGGCCCCGCCTGCGGCTGGCGGCGCGGACGGCCCCGGCCCTGCAGTTCCTCACCCGGGAGGTGGAGACCCGGCCCGCCGCCGACGACGCGTCGGCGCGCGCCATGGCCCCGCTGATCGAGGCGACCGGCCGGGCGCTGGACGAGGCCCTGCGGGGCGGTCCCTGCGCGGACCGGCTGCGCCTGGCCCGGGAGCTCGAAGCCGCGCACCGGGCCGCGCACCCCGGCGCGCGTGACGCCGTGCTGCGCGCCGGGATCCACCTCACCCAGCAGGTGCTGGCCGAGCACCTCGGCCCCGCCGCGGACTGAGCGCACCCGCCCGGCCGTCCCCCACGCCCCGTGCACGGCAGCGTGCTGCTCCTCACTCTGGACACGGAGAACAACCCGCCGGTAACTTAATCTGAGCAAGCGCTTAGGCGTTTACCATTCGAGCAACCACGACGGCGCACGACCACCCCCGCGGGAGCGGGCGGCGGTTCAGCCGCAGAGAGGGGCCGGCTGTGCGCCGTACCGTTTTCGACGAGGACCACGAGGCGTTCCGCGAGACCATCCGCGCCTTCATCGAGGCCGAGGTCGTCCCCGTCTACGACGAGTGGTTCCAGGCCGGCCAGGCCCCGCGCGACTTCTACTACAAGCTCGGCGAGCTGGGCGTCTTCGGGATCAACGTCCCCGAGGAGTTCGGCGGCGCGGGCCTGGACACCCACAAGTTCGAGGCCGTCCTGTACGAGGAGACCTCGCGCGCCGGCGTGAACTTCGGCGGCTCCGGCGTGCACGTGCTGCTCGCCCTGCCCTACATCAAGATGCTCGCCACCGACGAGCAGAAGAAGCGCTACCTGCCGAAGTTCGTCTCCGGCGAGGAGATGTGGGCCCTCGCGATGACCGAGCCGGGCACCGGCTCCGACGTCGCGGGCATGAAGACCACCGCCAAGCTCTCCGAGGACGGTACGCACTACGTCCTCAACGGCTCCAAGACCTTCATCACCGGTGGCGTCCACGCCGACCGCGTGATCGTCTGCGCCCGCACCTCCGCCCCGGGCGAGCAGGACCGCCGCTTCGGCATCTCCCTCTTCGCCGTGGACACCAAGTCCGAGGGCTACTCCATCGGCCGCAAGCTGGACAAGCTGGGCCTGCGCACCTCCGACACCGCCGAGCTGGCGTTCGTCGACGTGAAGGTGCCGGTCGAGGACCTGCTCGGCGAGGAGAACAAGGGCTTCTACTACCTCGGCGCGAACCTGCCCTCCGAGCGCTGGGGCATCGCCTTCGGCGCGTACGCGCAGGCCAAGGCCGCCGTCCGGTTCGCCCAGCAGTACGTGACCGACCGCACGGTCTTCGGCAAGCCGGTCGCGCACTTCCAGAACACCAAGTTCGAACTGGCCTCCTGCCAGGCCGAGGTGGACGCCGCCGAGGCGGTCGCCGACCGCGCCCTGGAGGCCCTGGACGCCGGCGAGCTGACCGCCGCCGAGGCCGCCTCCGCGAAGCTGTTCTGCACCGAGGTCGCGCACCGCGTCATCGACAAGTGCCTCCAGCTGCACGGCGGCTACGGCTACATGAACGAGTACCCGATCGCCCGCCTGTACGCCGACAACCGCGTGAACCGCATCTACGGCGGCACCAGCGAGGTCATGAAGTCGATCATCGCCAAGTCGATGGGCCTGTAAGGGACTTACCCTTCCCCCATGAACGAGGCACTGACGACGCTCCTCGATCTGCTCGACCTGGAGCGGATCGAGGAGAACATCTTCCGCGGTACCAGCCGTTCGGCGCTGGTACCGCGCGTCTTCGGCGGTCAGGTCGCGGCCCAGGCGCTGGTCGCGGCCGGGCGCACCGTCCCCGAGGACCGCACGGCGCACTCGCTGCACTCGTACTTCCTGCGCGCCGGGGACCCCGGCGCGCCCATCGTCTACTCCGTGGACCGGATCCGCGACGGGCGCTCCTTCACCACGCGCCGGGTCGTCGCCGTCCAGCACGGGCAGCCGATCTTCCACCTCTCGGCGTCGTTCCAGACGTACGAGGAGGGCCTCGACCACCAGGCCGTCATGCCCTGCGCCCCGGATCCGGAGACCCTGCCGACCGCGGAGGAGTCCCTGCCCGCGTACCGGGAGACCTTCCGGGACCCGGGCACGGTGGAGCGGCTGATCGACGCGCGGGCCGCCGTGGACCTGCGGTACGCGACGACCCCGCCGTGGGGCAGCGTCGGCGAGCCGGTCGAGCCCCGCTCCCAGGTGTGGTTCCGTACGGCCGGCAAGCTGGAGGGCGCCGATCCGCTCCTGCACACCTGCCTGGCCACGTACGTCTCGGACATGACCCTGCTGGACTCGGTGCTGCTCGCGCACGGCCGGGGCGGCTGGGCGGTCGGCGACGTGGTCGGCGCCTCGCTGGACCACGCCATGTGGTTCCACCGGCCCTTCCGTGCCGACGAGTGGCTCCTGTACGACCAGGAGTCCCCCTCGGCCGCGGCCGGCCGGGGCCTGGGCCAGGCCCGCATCTGGACCCAGGACGGCCGCCTCGCGGTGACCGTCATCCAGGAGGGCGTCGTCCGCGTACCGCGAGCCTGACGGATTCCGCGGGGCGGGTGTCACTGGGCACCCGGCCCGCGTCGCGGACATAACGTCACCCCATGCCCGAAGAATCCGAAAGCGTCGGCACCGTCGTCGTCGCCACCGTCACCAACCTCGGGATCGCGGTGGCCAAGGCGGTCGGCGGAGTCGTCAGCGGGTCCAGCGCGATGTTCGCCGAAGCCGCGCACTCGGTGGCCGACACGGTGACGGAGCTGCTGCTGCTGACCGCCCTCCAGCGCAGCGCCCGGCCGGCCGACGAGGCGCATCCGCTGGGGTACGGGCCCGAGCGCTACATCTGGGCGCTGCTCGCCTCGGTCGCGACCTTCGTCGGCGGCGCGGTCTTCGCGTTCTACGACGGCATCCACACCCTGGTCCACGGGGAGCAGCCGGGCGACCCGACGGTCTCGTACGCCATCCTCGCCGTCGCCTTCCTGCTGGAGGGCTACTCGCTGCTGGTGGCCTGGCGGCAGATGGCGGGGGAGGCGGAGCGGATGCGGGCGCCGCTGGTCCTGTACGTGAAGCACACCCCGGACACGGCGGTGAAGGCCGTCCTGCTGGAGAACGTGGCCGCGCTGATCGGGCTCGTACTGGCGGCGGGCGGCCTGCTGGGGGCGCAGCTGACGGGGTCCGGGGCGTACGACGGCGTGGCCTCGCTGCTGATCGGCGCCCTGCTGGTGGCGGTGGCCTGGGAGCTGGGGCGCTCGAACGCGCAGTACCTGATCGGGCGCCCGCTGCCCGCCCGGATGCGGGCGGAGGTCCGCGAGGAGCTGCTGACGGTGCCGCACATCGAGGGGGTGCTGGAGCTGACGACCCTGGTGCAGGGCCCGGACGAGGTGCTGATCGCCGCGAAGATCGACTTTCACGACCTGGCGTCGGCCCGCCAGGTGGAGGCGGCCTGCGAGGACGCCGAGGACCAGCTCCGCGAGCGCTTCCCGGCGATCCGCCGCGTCTACCTGGACCCGACGCCCTGGCCGGCGGCCGGGCCTGCGCCCGCGCCGCCTCCGGGCGGGACGGGCCCGGCCGGCCCGACCGGCCCCTGACCGGCCGGGCGGCGGCGGGGTCAGGCGGTGAGGCCCGCCGCCGCGAGGAGGTAGGCGACCATCGGGTCGTAGTAGCGGGGGTCGCGGACGTGGTCGTCCAGCGGGACCGCCACCTGGAGGGTGCCCTCCGCCTCGGCGAGGAAGAGCGCCGGGTCGTTGCAGTCCGCGTAGCCGACGGCATCGAGCCCGCGCTGCGCCGCGCAGCCCGCCCAGCCGTGGTCGGCGACGACCAGGTCCGGCTGCGGGCGGCCCTCCGCCGCGAGGCCGTCCAGGATCGCGGCCATCGGCGCCGGGGAGTGGGTGTGCCACAGCGTGGCCCCGCGCTCCAGCACGGCGATGTCCGCGAACTGCCACACCGACCCCTCGTCGGCGGTCAGCCCCTGCGGGATCCGGACGATCTCGCAGCCCGCGGCGCGCAGGGCGGCGGCGGTGGCGCGGTGGACGTCGAGCAGCCCGCCCGGGTGCCCGGTGGCCAGCAGCACGCGCTGGCGGTCGGACGCGGCCTTGCGCAGCCGGGCGGCCAGCCGGTCCAGGCCCGCGACCGTCAGCTCCGGGTCGATGGTGTCCTGGCCGTACCGGTGCTCGGGATCGTCGACGACCCCGCACCGCTCCGACATGACGGCCAGGACGTCCTGTTCGTCCGTCCAGCGGTCGCCGAGCTCCAGGCCCAGCCAGTAGTGGCGGTCGCCGTTGGCGAGCTTGCGGTAGTGGCTCAGGTTGTTCTCGCGCGGGGTGGCCACCTCCCCCGCGATCCGCGTACGGACGAGGTGTTCGACGAGTTCGGCGCGGCTGGGTACGGGCGTCTCTATCGGCATGTGGCCCATTCTGCCGTCGCTCGGCCGGAGCCGTCCGTTCCGCCTCGGCCGCCGGAACGTCCGCCTCACCCCGACAGCGCTCCGAAGGCGCCGTCGGCGAGCCTGCGCAGCAGCGACTCGGTCGCGTCCCGGCCGAGGACCGCCAGGTGCGGGGTGGAGTTCAGCAGCCCGAAGACCGCGTGCACGCAGACCCGTACCTCCGTCTCGCCGACCTGGGGGTGCAGCTCCCGCACGACGGCCACCCACAGTTCCACGTACTGGCGCTGGAGCTGGCGCACCAGCTTGCGGTCCGCCTCGCGCAGCCGGTCCAGCTCCCGGTCGTGGAGGGTGATCAGCGCCCGGTCGTCCAGCGCGAAGTCGATGTGGCCCTCGACGAGGGAGGTCAGCACCTCGCGCGGGTTCCCGCCGGCCTCCTCGACCCGCCGCCGCCCGCCCGTCAGCAGCCGCTCGCTGATGCCGACCAGCAGCTCGGCCAGCATGGCGTCCTTGCCGGCGAAGTGGCGGTACAGACCGGGGCCGCTGATGCCGACCGCGGCCCCTATCTCGTCCACGCCCACGCCGTGGAACCCGCGCTCCGCGAAGAGCCGAGCGGCCTCACGGAGGATCTGCTCGCGACGGGTGGGGGCGGCGGCTCTGGTGCTCATGGGAATCCATTCTAGACAGGGCCGTTAGCGCTCGTTAACCTGGGCGCATACGCGTTAACGGTCATTAACAAAGCGTGCACCGAGCAAGGGAGCTCGACCGATGCAGCAGGCACCAGTGCTGACGAGCGCCGCGGACCCGGCGTCCGAGGCCTGGCGGACCAATGAGGCCGCCCACCGCGAGCTCGCCGAGGGCCTGCGCGCCCGGCTCGACGCGGCCCGGCTCGGCGGCGGGGAGAAGGCCCGCGCCCGCCACACCGCCCGCGGGAAGCTGCTTCCCCGCGACCGCGTGGACGCCCTCCTGGACCCCGGGTCCCCCTTCCTGGAGCTGGCCCCGCTGGCCGCCGAGGGGATGTACGGGGGCGCGGCGCCGGCCGCGGGCGTGATCGCGGGCATCGGCCGGGTCAGCGGGCGCGAGTGCGTCATCGTCGCCAACGACGCCACCGTCAAGGGCGGCACGTACTACCCGATGACCGTCAAGAAGCACCTGCGGGCCCAGGAAGTGGCCCTGGAGAATCGTCTCCCCTGCCTCTACCTGGTCGACTCCGGCGGCGCCTTCCTGCCCATGCAGGACGAGGTCTTCCCCGACCGCGAGCACTTCGGCCGCATCTTCTACAACCAGGCCCGGATGTCGGGGGCCGGCATCCCGCAGATCGCCGCCGTCCTCGGCTCCTGCACGGCGGGCGGCGCGTACGTCCCCGCGATGAGCGACGAGGCCGTCATCGTGCGCGGCCAGGGCACGATCTTCCTCGGCGGTCCGCCGCTGGTGAAGGCCGCCACCGGCGAGGTCGTCACGGCCGAGGAACTGGGCGGCGGCGAGGTCCACTCCCGCGTCTCGGGAGTGACCGACCACCTCGCCGAGGACGACGCGCACGCGCTGCGGATCGTACGGAACATCGTGGCGACCCTGCCCGACCGCGGGGCCCTGCCCTGGTCGGTCGAGGCGCCCGAGGAGCCCAAGGTCGACCCGTCCGGGCTCTACGGCGCGGTCCCCGTCGACTCCCGGACCCCCTACGACGCCCGCGAGGTCATCTCCCGGATCGTCGACGGCTCCCGCTTCCAGGAGTTCAAGTCCGAGTTCGGCCAGACCCTGGTCACCGGCTTCGCCCGGATCCACGGCCACCCGGTCGGGATCATCGCCAACAACGGCATCCTCTTCTCCGAGTCCGCGCAGAAGGGCGCCCACTTCATCGAGCTGTGCGACCAGCGCGGCATCCCCCTCCTCTTCCTCCAGAACATCTCCGGTTTCATGGTCGGCCGGGACTACGAGGCGGGGGGCATCGCCAAGCACGGCGCCAAGATGGTCACGGCCGTGGCCTGCGCCCGGGTCCCCAAGCTCACGGTCGTCGTCGGCGGCAGCTACGGCGCGGGCAACTACTCGATGTGCGGACGGGCCTACAGCCCCCGCTTCCTGTGGATGTGGCCCAACGCCAAGATCTCCGTGATGGGCGGGGAGCAGGCCGCCTCCGTCCTGGCCACGGTCAAGCGCGACCAGATCGAGGGGGCGGGCCAGGAGTGGCCCGCCGAGGACGAAGAGGCCTTCAAGGCCCCGGTCCGCGCCCAGTACGAGGAACAGGGCAACGCCTACTACGCCACCGCCCGGCTGTGGGACGACGGGGTCATCGACCCGATGGAGACCCGGCAGGTGCTGGGACTGGCCCTGACCGCGTGCGCGAACGCCCCGCTGGGCGACCCCGCTTTCGGCATCTTCCGTATGTGACGTGATGTGACGTGAGGACCTCTTCGATGTTCAGCACTGTTCTGGTCGCGAACCGGGGCGAGATCGCGGTACGGGTCATCCGCACGCTGCGGCAGCTCGGGATCCGCTCCGTGGCCGTCTTCAGCGACGCCGACGCGGACGCCCGGCACGTACGGGAGGCCGACACGGCCGTGCGGATCGGCCCGGCGGCCGCCGCCGAGAGCTACCTGTCGGTGGAGCGGCTCCTGGACGCCGCCCGCCGCACCGGCGCCGAGGCCGTCCACCCCGGCTACGGCTTCCTCGCGGAGAACGCCGGCTTCGCCCGGGCCTGCGCCGACGCCGGGCTGGCCTTCATCGGCCCGCCCGCGAGCGCCATCTCCCTGATGGGCGACAAGATCCGGGCCAAGGAGACGGTGAAGGCGGCGGGCGTGCCCGTGGTCCCCGGCTCCTCCGGAAGCGGTCTCAGCGACGCCGAGCTGGTCTCCGCGGCCGAGGCCATCGGCATGCCCGTCCTGCTGAAGCCCTCCGCGGGCGGCGGCGGCAAGGGCATGCGGCTGGTCCGCGACGCGGCCGTGCTGGCCGAGGAGATCGCGGCCGCCCGCCGCGAGGCGAAGTCCTCCTTCGGCGACGACACCCTGCTCGTGGAGCGGTGGGTCGACCGGCCCCGGCACATCGAGATCCAGGTGCTGGCCGACGCGCACGGCAACGTGGTCCACCTCGGCGAGCGCGAGTGCTCCCTCCAGCGGCGCCACCAGAAGGTCATCGAGGAGGCGCCCTCGGTCCTGCTCGACGAGGAGGTCCGCGCGGCGATGGGCGCGGCGGCCGTGGAGGCGGCCCGCAGCTGCGGGTACGTCGGCGCGGGCACCGTGGAGTTCATCGTGCCGGGCGGGGACCCGTCCTCGTACTACTTCATGGAGATGAACACCCGCCTCCAGGTCGAGCACCCGGTGACCGAGCTGATCACGGGCCTGGACCTGGTGGAGCAGCAGCTGCGGGTGGCGGCGGGGGCTCCCCTCGGATTCGGGCAGGCGGACGTGCGGCTGACCGGCCACGCCATCGAGGCCCGCGTCTGCGCCGAGGACCCGGCCCGCGGCTTCCTGCCGTCCGGCGGTACGGTCCTGGCCCTGTCGGAGCCGGAGGGCGGGGCGGTGCGCACCGACTCCGGGCTGACGGCCGGCGTGGACACCGGCTCCACGTACGACCCGATGCTGTCGAAGGTCATCGCGTACGGACCCGACCGGGCCTCGGCCCTGCGCTCCCTGCGGGCGGCCCTGGCCGACACCGTGATCCTGGGCGTCCAGACCAACACGGGCTTCCTGCGCAGGCTCCTGGCCCACCCGGACGTGGTCAGCGGGGACCTGGACACGGGTCTGGTGGAACGCGACCTCCAGGCCCTGCTCCCGGAGGGGGTCCCGGCCGAGGTGTACGCGGCGGCCGCGCTGCTGGCGGCGGCCCGGCCCGCCCGGACGCGGGGCTGGGCCGACCCGTTCGACGCCGCCGACGGCTGGCGCCTGGGCGGGACCCCGGCGTGGACGGTGCACCACTTCCGCCTCCCCGGCCGGGACCCGGTGGAGGTCCGCACCCGCCCGTCCGGCCCCGGTACGGAGCTGCTGCTCGCCCCGGACGGCGACGGCGTCGCCACCTCCGCCGCGGGCCGGATCGTGGCCCGCACCGGCGACCTCGTCACCGTCGAACTGGACGGCGTCACGCACCGGTTCAGCCACGCCGCCTCCACGGAGGGGACCTGGCTCGGCCGCGACGGCGACGCCTGGCACGTGCAGCGGCACGACCCCGTCGCCGCCCTGCTCGGCGGGGCCGGCCGGACCGGCGCCGACACCCTCGCCGCGCCGATGCCCGGCACCGTCACCGTCGTCAAGGTGGCCGTCGGGGACAAGGTGGCGGCGGGCCAGAGCCTGCTGGTCGTCGAGGCGATGAAGATGGAGCACGTCATCTCCGCCCCGCACGCCGGCACCGTCACCGAACTCGACGTCACCCCGGGCACCACCGTCGCCATGGACCAGGTCCTGGCCGTCGTCACCCCGGACGAGGAAGAGGAGGGAGACCGGTGAACGGACTGCCCATGACCGTCCCGGCCCCCGGGCTGCCGGCCCGGGTCCGCATCCACGAGGTCGGCGCCCGCGACGGACTGCAGAACGAGAAGACGGCCGTACCCACCGCCGTCAAGGCCGAGTTCGTCCACCGCCTCGCCGCCGCCGGTCTGACGACCGTCGAGGCGACCAGCTTCGTGCACCCCAAGTGGGTTCCCCAGCTGGCCGATGCCGAGGAGCTGTTCCCGCAGCTCCAGGACCTGGCCGGGGTGCACCTGCCCGTCCTCGTCCCCAACGAGCGCGGCCTCGACCGCGCGCTGGCGCTGGGCGCGGACCGCATCGCCGTGTTCGGCTCGGCCACCGAGACCTTCGCGTCCCGCAACCTGAACCGGACCGTCGCCGAGTCCCTCGCCATGTTCGAGCCCGTCGTGGCCCGCGCCAAGGAGGGCGGGGCGCACGTGCGCGGCTACCTCTCCATGTGCTTCGGCGACCCCTGGGAGGGCCCGGTCCCGGTCCAGCAGGTGGTCCGGGTCGCCAAGGCCCTGCTCGACCTCGGCTGCGACGAGCTCAGCCTCGGCGACACCATCGGCGTCGCCACCCCGGGCCATGTCCGCAGCCTCCTCGGCGAGCTCAACGAGGAGGGCGTGCCGACCGACCGGATCGGCGTGCACTTCCACGACACCTACGGTCAGGCGCTGTCCAACACCCTCGCCGCGCTCCAGCACGGAGTGACCACCGTCGACGCCTCCGCGGGCGGCCTCGGCGGCTGCCCGTACGCGAAGAGCGCCACCGGCAACCTCGCCACCGAGGACCTGGTGTGGATGCTCGACGGCCTCGGCATCGAGACCGGGGTCGACCTGGCCGCCCTCACCGCCACGAGCGTGTGGATGGCCGAACAGCTGGGCCGTCCCAGCCCCTCCCGTACCGTCCGCGCCCTCTCCCACAAGGAGTAATGAAGATCATGGCCCTCGACCACCGGCTCACCCCCGAGCACGAGGAACTCCGGCGCACCGTCGAGGCGTTCGCCCACGACGTCATCGCCCCGAAGATCGGCGACCTGTACGAGCGCCACGAGTTCCCGTACGAGATCGTCCGCGAGATGGGCCGCATGGGCCTGTTCGGCCTGCCCTTCCCGGAGGAGTACGGCGGCATGGGCGGCGACTACCTCGCCCTCGGCATCGCCCTGGAGGAGCTGGCCCGTGTCGACTCCTCGGTCGCCATCACCCTGGAGGCGGGCGTCTCGCTGGGCGCCATGCCGCTCTACCTCTTCGGCTCCGAGGAGCAGAAGCGGCAGTGGCTGCCGAAGATGTGCTCCGGGGAGGTCCTGGGCGCGTTCGGCCTGACCGAGCCCGGCGCGGGCAGCGACGCCGGCGGCACCCGCACCACCGCCGTCAAGGACGGCGACGAGTGGGTCATCAACGGCTCGAAGTGCTTCATCACCAACTCCGGTACGGACATCACCGGTCTGGTGACCGTCACCGCCGTGACCGGGCGCAAGGCGGACGGGCGTCCGGAGATCTCCTCGATCATCGTCCCGTCGGGCACCCCCGGGTTCACGGTCGCCGCGCCCTACTCCAAGGTCGGCTGGAACTCCTCGGACACCCGCGAGCTGTCCTTCGCCGACGTCCGGGTCCCGCTGGCCAACCTCGTCGGCGACGAGGGCCGCGGATACGCCCAGTTCCTGCGGATCCTGGACGAGGGCCGCATCGCCATCTCGGCGCTCGCCACCGGCCTCGCGCAGGGCTGCGTGGACGAGTCGGTCAAGTACGCGAAGGAACGGCACGCCTTCGGCAAGGCGATCGGCGACAACCAGGCCATCCAGTTCAAGCTGGCGGACATGGAGATGCGCGCGCACATGGCCCGCATCGGCTGGCGCGACGCGGCCTCCCGCCTGGTGGCCGGGGAGCCGTTCAAGAAGGAGGCGGCGATCGCGAAGCTGTACTCCTCGACCGTGGCCGTGGACAACGCCCGTGACGCCACGCAGATCCACGGTGGCTACGGCTTCATGAACGAGTACCCCGTGGCCCGCATGTGGCGGGACTCCAAGATCCTGGAGATCGGCGAAGGCACGAGCGAGGTGCAGCGCATGCTCATCGCCCGCGAGCTGGGCTTCGCCGGCTGACGGACCCCCGCGACGCGCGGGGAGCGACAAGGGGACCCGAGAAAATAAGGGTCCCCTTACTGCTTTCGGCCAAGGTTAGGCTAACCTTCCCCCGAACGGTCACACCCCCGTTGGCCGCCCCCTGCGCGCACGAAAGCGGACATCGACATGCCCAAGCCCGGAACCTCCTTCCTCTCCCGTCGCGGACTCGTCGCGGCGGGCGGCGCCCTCGGCCTCGTCGCGGCGCTCAGCGCCTGCGGCGGCAACACCGGCACGGCGAAGGACGGCGCGGGCGACAAGGGCGGGGCCGCCGCGGCGGCTTCCGGTCCCTGGACGTTCAAGGACGACCTCGGCAAGGACGTCAGCACCAAGTCCACGCCGAAGAACATCGTCGCCTTCACCGGCACGGCCGCCGCCCTCTACGACTACGGCGTCCAGGTCAAGGGCGTGTTCGGCCCGACCAAGCTCGCCGACGGCAAGCCGGACCCGCAGGCCGGCTCCATGGACGTCTCCAAGGTCGAGATCCTGGGCAACGTCTACGACGAGTTCAACGTCGAGAAGTACGCGGCCCTGCGGCCCGACGTGCTGCTGACCAACACCTGGGACGGGTCGTACTGGTACGTCCCCGAGGCCTCCAAGGACAAGATCCTGAAGCTGGCCCCGGCCGCCGCGATCGCCACGGGCAGCGACGCCTCGATGGACAAGGCCCTCGCCCGCACGGCGGAGCTCGCCCAGTCCCTCGGCGCCGACCCGAAGAACCAGAAGACCGTCGACGCCAAGGCCCGCTTCGAGGCCGCCGCCGCCAAGGTCCGCGAGGCCACCAAGGCCAACCCGGGCATCAAGGTGCTCGTCGGCTCGGGCGACCCGGACCACCTCTACGTCTCCACCCCGAAGACCTCGGCCGACCTGAAGTACTTCGAGTCCCTCGGCGTGGAGTTCGTGACCCCGGACAACCTCGACAAGGGCAGCGTCTTCTTCGAGAGCCTGAGCTGGGAGAACGCCGGCAAGTACAAGGCCGACGTCGTCCTGCTCGACAACCGCACCGGCACCCTGCAGAACGAGCAGCTGACGAAGGAGAAGCCCACCTGGGCCGCGCTGCCCGCCGTCAAGGCCGGCCAGACCGCCCCGCGCGTGACGGAGCCGATCTACTCGTACGACAAGTGCGCGCAGATCCTGGAAGACCTCGCGAAGACCGTCCAGAACGCCAAGAAGGTCAGCTGACCACCGCCACGACGGCGAAAATCCCAGGGGGGATCCTCCGCATGACCGCCACCGAACCGGCCGCGCACTTCGGCTTCTTCACGCTCGAAGTCCTGCGCACGCGGCGCCTCGGCCACTCGTTCCTGCGCGTCACCTTCGGCGGGGAGTCCCTCGCCGGCTTCCGGTCGGGGGGCTTCGACCAGAGCCTCTCGCTCTTCCTGCCGCCCGAGCACCGCGAGCACACCGAACTCCCCTCCACCGCCGAGGACACCTGGTTCGCCCAATGGCGGGGGATGCCGGAGCAGGAGCGGCCCGTGATGCGCTCGTACACCGTGCGCGAGCAGCGGCGCACGCCCGGCGGCGCGGACGAGGTCGACATCGACTTCGTCCTGCACGGGGACTCCTCCCCGGCCTCCCGCTGGGCCGGCAAGGCGGTGACCGGCCGCCGGATCATGGCGATCGGCCCGGCCGTCGCGGAGAACAAGTCCGTGCGCTTCCAGCCCCCGGCGGGCACCGACGCGGTACTGATGTACGCGGACGAGACGGCCTTGCCTGCCGCCGCGGCGATCCTGGACCGGCTCCCCGCCGGAACCAGGGTGAAGGCCTGGTTCGAGGTCCCGCACGAGGACGACCGGATCGCCCTGCCGGCCCCGCCGGAGGCTGACGTCACCTGGATCGTGCGCGAGAAGGGGGCCGGCCGGGAGCGGACCGAGGCGGTGGTGGAGCGGGTGCGGGCGAGCGCGCTGCCCGCCGCCGAGGCCCCGTACGCCTGGATCGCGGGCGAGGCCGGCACCATCCGCGCGGTACGCCGCCACCTGGTGCGGGAACGTTCCATCGACCGGCGCGCGGTGCGCTTCACCGGCTACTGGCGCCTCGGCGCGAGCGAGGAGCAGCTGCTCGCCGAGGCGTACGCGGGCAAGGCCGCGAGCGAGGACCCCGCGTCCGAGCTGTAGCAACACGCGCGCCACGCGCGGCATTTGGGAGGAGGGCCCCGGCGACTGCCGGGGCCCTCCTCTATTTGGCCGAATGATTAGGTTAGGCTAACCTAATCATTACACCACCCGCTTCTCCCCCTGCCCGGAGGAAAGTTGATGCGCTCGCATCTGCTGAACGAGACGACCGCGGACCTCTACCGGCGCTCCGTCACCGAGGGCGTCGACCGCGTCGCCGCCAAACTCGCGACCACGGAACGACCCCACACCGGCATATCCGTCGACGAGCTCGCCCCGGTCATCGCCTCGATCGACCTCGACACCCCGCTGGCCGACACCGCGGCCGCACTCGACGAGCTCGAAGGCGTCTACCTCCGTGACGCGGTCTACTTCCACCACCCCCGCTACCTGGGCCACCTCAACTGCCCGGTGGTCATCCCCGCGGTGGTCGGCGAAGCGGTCCTCTCGGCCGTCAACTCCTCGCTCGACACCTGGGACCAGTCCATCGGCGGCACGCTCATCGAGCGCCGCCTGATCGACTGGACCGCCCGTCGCATCGGCCTCGGCGAGGGCGCCGACGGCATCTTCACCTCCGGCGGCAGCCAGTCGAACTTCCACGCGCTACTCCTGGCCCGCGACGAGGCCTGCCGCATCGTCATGAAGCGCGCCCTGGACCGGGGCGTCGAGCTCACCAAGGCCGAACTGCTGCCCAGGCTGCGCGTCTTCACCTCCGAGGCCAGCCACTTCAGCGTCCAGAAGTCGGCCGCCATGCTCGGCCTCGGCTACGAGGCGGTCATCTCCGTCCCGGTCGACCGCAACCGCCGCATGGACACCTCCGTGCTGGCCCTGGAGCTGGAGAACTGCGCCGCCGAGGGCCTCTTCCCGATGGCCGTCGTCGCCACCGCCGGCACCACCGACTTCGGGTCCATCGACCCGCTCCCCGAGATCGCCCGCCTGGCCTCCGAGCACTCCGCGTGGATGCACGTGGACGCCGCCTACGGCTGCGGACTGCTGGTCTCCCCCACCCGCCGGCACCTCCTCGACGGCATCGAGCACGCCGACTCGGTCACGGTCGACTACCACAAGTCCTTCTTCCAGCCGGTGAGTTCCAGCGCGATGCTGGTCCGCGACCGCGACACCCTCAAGCACGCCACGTACCACGCGGACTACCTCAACCCGCGCCGGATGGCCGAGGAGCGGATCCCGAACCAGGTCGACAAGTCGATCCAGACCACGCGCCGTTTCGACGCCCTCAAGCTCTGGATGACCCTGCGCGTCATGGGCGCCGACGGCCTCGGCTCGCTCTTCGACGAGGTCATCGACCTGGCCGCCGCCGGCTACGAGGTCATCGAGGCCGACCCGCGCTTCGAGGTCGTCGTCCGCCCGCAGATCTCCACCCTGGTCTTCCGCTACGTCCCCACCGGCGGCGAGTACCGCGCGGACCTCCTCGACGAGGCCCAGCTGCACGCCCGCAAGGCCCTGTTCGCCTCCGGCGAGGCCGTCGTGGCCGGCACCAGGGTGGACGGCCGCCAGTACCTGAAGTTCACCCTCCTCAACCCGCAGACCACGACGTCCGACATCGCGGCCGTCCTCGACCTCCTCGCCGCACAYGCCGAGCAGTTCCTGGGAGAATCCCTTGCCGTCCACCGTTAGGCCCCACGACTTCATCGGCATCGGCCTCGGCCCCTTCAACCTGGGACTCGCCTGCCTGACCGCGCCGATCGACGAGCTCGACGGCCTCTTCATCGAGTCGAAGCCGCACTTCGAGTGGCACGCCGGCATGTTCCTCGACGGTGCGCACCTGCAGACGCCGTTCATGTCGGACCTGGTCACCCTCGCCGACCCGACCTCGCCCTTCTCCTTCCTGAACTACCTGAAGGACAAGGACCGGCTGTACTCCTTCTACATCCGGGAGAACTTCTACCCGCTGCGCGCCGAGTACAACGACTACTGCCGCTGGGCCGCCGACCGGCTCGACAACGTCCTGTACTCCACCTCGGTCACCGAGGTCACCTACGACGGGGCCGCCGGCCTCTACGAGGTCCACACGGACAAGGGCGAGACCCACCTCGCCCGCCGCCTGGTCCTGGGCACCGGCACCTCGCCCCACGTCCCGCGGGCCTGCGCGGACCTCGGCGGCGACTTCCTGCACAACTCGGCCTACATGCGGAACAAGGCGGAGCTGCAGAAGAAGAAGTCGATCACCCTGATCGGCTCCGGCCAGAGCGCGGCCGAGATCTACCACGACCTCCTCGCGGAGATCGACTCGTACGGCTACCAGCTGAACTGGGTCACCCGCTCCCCGCGCTTCTTCCCCCTCGAATACACCAAGCTGACGCTGGAGATGACCTCCCCGGAGTACGTGGACTACTTCCACGCCCTCCCGGAGGACACCCGCTACCGCCTGGAGACACAGCAGAAGAACCTCTTCAAGGGCATCGACGGCGACCTGATCAACGAGATCTTCGACCTGCTCTACCAGAAGAAGATCGGCATGCCGGGCCCCGTCCCGACCACCCTGCTGACCAACACCTCCCTGAACAGCACGGCGTACGACACCACCACGGGCACCTACACCCTGGGGCTGCGCCAGGAGGAGCAGGAGCGGGACTTCTCCCTCTCCACCGAGGGCCTGGTGCTCGCCACCGGCTACAAGTACGTCGTACCCGGATTCCTGGACCCGGTCCGCGACCGCCTGAACTTCGACGGCCACGGCCGCCTCGACGCGGGCCGCAACTACAGCGTGGACACGACCGGACGGGGCGTCTACCTCCAGAACGGCACGACCCACAACCACTCCATCACCTCGCCCGACCTGGGCATGGCCGCGTACCGCAACGCGTACATCGTCGGTGAGCTGCTCGGCCGCGAGTACTACAAGGTCGAGAAGTCCATCGCGTTCCAGCAGTTCGCGGCCCCGGAAGGCACGCACGCATGAGCACCACCACCGAGATCCTCTTCACCCGCACCGACTCCGTCCTCGGGACCTTCGCGATCCGTCCCCTGGACCCGTTCGCCGACGCGGAGCTGCTGCACGGCTGGGTCACCGACCCCAAGGCCGCGTTCTGGATGATGCAGGACGCCACGCTCACCGAGGTGGAGCGAGAGTACGTGCGCATCACCACGCACGAGCACCACCAGGCCTTCATCGGCCTGCACGAGGGCCGGCCCGCCTTCCTCATGGAGAGCTACGACCCGGCGCACCTGGAGCTGGTCGGCCTGTACGACGCCGAGCCCGGCGACGTCGGCATGCACTTCCTCGTCGCCCCGACCGACACCCCGGTCAGCGGCTTCACCCGTGCCGTGATCACCACGGTGATGGCCTCGCTCTTCGCCGACCCGGCGAACCTCCGCGTCGTCGTCGAGCCGGACGTCCGCAACAAGGCCGTCCACGCCCTCAACGAGGCGGTCGGCTTCGTCCCCGAGCGCGAGGTCGTCAAGCCGGAGAAGACCGCCCTGCTCAGCTTCTGCACCCGCGAGCAGTTCGAGGCCACCCGGCAGGAGTCGATATGAGCCTCTCCGACGCCATCTCCCACCTCTCCCCCGAGCTGTGGGCCCGCGCGAACCGCGCCCTGGTCCGCAAGGCACTCGCCGAGTTCTCCCACGAGCGCCTGCTGACCCCGAAGCTGCTGGACTCGGGCCTGTACTCGGTCCTCAGCGACGACGCCACCGTCGAGTACCGCTTCGCCGCGACCCTCCACGCGCTGGACCACTGGTCGGTGGACGAGGCCTCCATCACCCGCCACCGCGACGGCGGACCGGCCGACCTGGACGCCCTCGACTTCCACATCGAGCTCCGCCGGACCCTGGGTCTGAGCGCGGAGGTCCTCCCCGTCTACCTGGAGGAGATCTCCTCCACCCTGGCGGGCTCGGGCTTCAAGTACACGAAGCCGCAGGTCTCCTCCGCCGTCCTCGCGAAGTCCTCCTTCCAGGACATCGAGACCGGCATGACCGAGGGCCACCCCTGCTTCGTCGCCAACAACGGCCGTCTCGGCTTCGGCGTGCACGAGTACCTCTCGTACGCCCCGGAGACCGCGAGTCCGGTCCACCTGGTGTGGGTCGCCGCCCGCAGGGACGTCTCCACCTTCACGGCGGGCGCGGGCCTGGACCACGACGCCTTCGTCCGCGAGGAGCTCGGCGAGGACGCCCTCACGCTCTTCGCGGCGAAAATGGCCTCCCTCGGCCTGGACCTCGCGGACTACCACCTGCTGCCCGTCCACCCCTGGCAGTGGTGGAACAAGACCACGGTCACCTTCGCCGCCGAAATTGCCAACCGCCGCCTGGTCCTGCTGGGCGAGGGCTCCGACGCCTACCTCGCGCAGCAGTCGATCCGCACCTTCTTCAACACCACGACCCCCACGAAGCACTACGTGAAGACCGCCATCTCGGTCCTCAACATGGGCTTCATGCGCGGCCTTTCGGCGGCGTACATGGAGGCCACCCCGGCCATCAACGACTGGCTGCACCAGCTGATCGAGAACGACGAGGTCCTGCGGTCGGTCGACTTCTCGATCATCCGCGAGCGCGCGGCGATCGGCTACCACCACCGCCAGTACGAGCGCGCGACGGACCGCTACTCCCCGTACCGCAAGATGCTCGCCGCGCTGTGGCGCGAGTCCCCGGTGAACTTCGTCCGGGGCGAAGAGCGCCTGGCGACGATGGCCTCCCTCCTGCACGTGGACGCGGACGGCAAGTCCTTCGTCGGCGCCCTGATCGAGGAGTCGGGCCTCACCCCGGCCGAGTGGCTGGCCTCCTACCTCCGGGCCTACCTCGTCCCCCTCCTCCACTGCTTCTACCAGTACGACCTCGCCTACATGCCGCACGGCGAGAACACGATCCTCGTCATCGAGGGCGGCGTGGTGAAGCGGGCGATCTTCAAGGACATCGCCGAGGAGATCGTGGTCATGGACCCGGACGCGGTCCTGCCGCCCGCGGTCGAGCGGGTCCGGGCGGACATCCCGGAGGACATGAAGCTGCTGTCGGTCTTCACGGACGTCTTCGACTGCTTCTTCCGCTTCCTCGGCCCGATCCTCGCCACCGAGGGCATCTGCGAGGAGGACACCTTCTGGAAGGCCGTGGCCGACTGCGCCCACGCCTACCAGGACTCGGTCCCGGCCCTCGCGGACCGCTTCGAGCGCTACGACCTCTTCGCGCCGGAGTTCCAGCTGTCCTGCCTCAACCGCCTTCAGTTGCGCAACAACAGGCAGATGGTCGACCTCGCCGACCCGTCGGCAGCCCTGCAGCTGATCGGCACCCTCAAGAACCCCGTCGCGCCCTTCGCCCGGCGCTGACGGCCCCGGGCCGGGCACTCCCCGAACACGGTCCCTTCGGGGAGTGCCCGGTCGCCTACGGGGTCGGGAACACCTCCGGCCCGAACCGCACCGGATCGTGCCAGGGCTGCGTCCCCACGACCCAGGCGACGTTCAGGAACCCCTGCCTGTCCACGGCGAGCGCGGTCAACAGGTCGCTCTGCTGGTTCGCCATCGCGACGGATTCCCCGGGCGGGAAGACGGCCGGCCCGAAGCGGACGGGATCGTGCCAGGGCTGCGTCCCGACCACCCACGCCACCTGCAGGAACCCCACGGCGATCCGGCTGTGGGCTGCCCGGCCGAAGCGGTCCGCACCTCTCGGCGGCCGGACGACACCCCGCACTCACCCGAAGGCGCCGCCCCCGAACCCCCGGGCCGCCCGTCCGCCCTCGGTCCCTCCGGGCCGCGGCACGGCGGCCCGGGGCCGCAGCCGCGCGAACACCAGCTCCAGCACACCGACGGCGTCCAGCCGCGCCAGACCGCCGGTCATGCCGTCCAGGAACACGACGCTGCCGTTGTGGTGGTGCGCGTACAGCAGGTGCCCGCTGACCTCGGTACCGCCGATCACCCGGCGCACCCACACGACGCCCTGGGTGTCCGGCCCGGTCTCCTCGACGCGCAGGATCACCTCGTCCCAGCTCGCGCAGCGGATCTGCTCGGCGGTCGGGAAGTACCGCTTGAGCAGCAGCTCCCACCAGCCCGGCGCTTCGTGCGCGGGCTGCCACGGCAAAGGCGTCGACGGCGCCCCGGCGATGGCGGCGGCCACGGTCACGACACACCCGCGCGAGTTCAGCCGCCGCGCCTGGACCTCGGGGTCCCGTCGCTCGGGAGCCTGCGTGTACGCGGCCACGTCGCCCCACGGATCGTCGGAGGCGGGATGGAAGGGCGTCCCCGGGCGCTTGGGCACGACCAGGGAAGCGGCCAGCATCGGCGTCCGCGGATACCCCGGCTGCTCAGTGGTCCGGCAGGCGAACAGCCACGTTCCCGCATCCTCGGCGATCGGTTCGATCCCCACCAGCTCGACGAGCCCGCGGTACGTGTCGAGAAGCCACTCCAGAGCCCGCTGCCACGGCTCGGCCTTGCGGGTCCTCGCCAGGTAGGCCACCCTCCATCCGCCGTGGCGTACGTGGGCCAGGAACTCGTCCATCGGCAGGTGCGACGGAGGGAACTGCACCGCGGCGCCGTCCTTCGGAACGAGCACCACCTTGGTCAGCGGACCGACCCAGTGGTCTCCGGCGTCGATGCTCTCCTGTGTGTCGAAGCGGATGGCCCAGGCCAGGTCGAGTTCCTCGCTGAGCTCCGGCTGGAGGACTATCGTCCACGGCTCGTAGGCGAAGGCCTTGGCGAGAGAGGGCTTCGCCGCCTCGACGGCTTCGTTCAGCGTGAGCATTTCTGATTCCTGACGGCGCCACCGGTAAAGGACATGGGGGATCGGCCCATCAGATCGTCGCACGGACCCCGGCGGGCCCGCCCCGGCTACTCCCAGGGCACCTCCGGGGCCCGGTAGTAGGCGATCTCCTGGGCGTCCAGGCGGGGGGCCTGGGCCGCCAGGCGTTCGCGGTACGCCGGCCAGTCGAGGGCGCTCGCCGGGGACCAGCCCAGTTCCGCCAGGCCCAGGACGCGGGGGAAGGCCAGCAGTTCCCAGTCGGAGCGGTTCGCGACGGTCTCCGTCCACAGCGGGGCCTCGACCCCGAGGACGGCGGACTCCGGGAGGCCGGGGAGGTAGGAGCCCGGGTTCCAGGAGTAGGAGCGCTGCACGGGGACGTAGCCGGCCCAGGCCAGGCCCGGCTTCGTCGCCGTGTCGTACTTCATGTCCAGGTAGGCGCGGTCGGCCGGGGAGAGGATCACCGGGTGGCCGGACTTCCCCGCCGCCACGACCGCCGCCTTCTCGGCGGCGGCCGTCCTGTCGTGGCCCCAGTACTGGAGCACCGCGCCCGGCGCCGGACGGGCCGACGCGAGCTGGTGCCAGGCCACC
The DNA here is from genome assembly GCF_052114405.1 of Streptomyces sp. M-16. Taxonomy (NCBI): domain Bacteria; kingdom Bacillati; phylum Actinomycetota; class Actinomycetes; order Kitasatosporales; family Streptomycetaceae; genus Streptomyces; species Streptomyces sp. M-16. Next base: position 22,053 of record NZ_JBFRER010000080.1, read on the forward strand.
ACCGTCTTGCCGTGGCGGGCCACCACCTGCTGGGCCCGGTCCATGAAGGCCGCGTAGTCCGCCGCCGGGGTGGCGCGGGCCTCGTCGCCGCCGATGTGCAGGTAGCGGCCGGGGGTCAGCTCCGCGAGCTCGCCGAGGACCTGGTCGATGAACTCGTAGGTCCGCTCCTTGCCCACGCACAGCGAGCTGAAGCCGACCTTGATCCCGGTGTAGCGCTCCGGGGCCTTCCCGTCGCAGGTCAGCTCCGGGTAGGAGGCGAGCGCGGCGTTCACGTGGCCGGGCATGTCGACCTCCGGGACCACGTCCACGTACCGCTCGGCCGCGTACGCCACCAGGTCCCGGTACTCCTCCTTGGTCCAGTGGCCTCCGGGCCCGCCGCCGACCTCGCTCGCGCCCCCGTACTGCGCGAGCCGGGGCCAGGAGTCGATCGCGATCCGCCAGCCCTGGTCGTCCGTGAGGTGCAGGTGCAGGGTGTTGATCTTGTACTGGGCGAGCTGGTCGACGTACCGCTTCACCTGCTCCACCGGGAAGTGGTGCCGGGCCACGTCCACCATCGCCCCCCGGTACGCGAACCGCGGGACGTCCACCACCGTCCCGCCGGGCACGCCGCCCGCCCCCCGGACCGGCACCAGCTGGCGCAGCGTCTGCCCCGCGTGGAAGAGCCCGGCCGGGGTGCGGGCGGTCAGGGTGATCCCGGCGGCGGTGGTGCGCAGCCGGTAGCCCTCCGCGCCGAGTTCCGCGTCCCCGGTGTCGAGCCGCAGCCGGACCCCGTCCCCGTCCTCCCCGTCGACCACCGGCAGCGGCAGCCCGCCGGGGCCGCGCAGCTGCTCCGCGAGGAGCTCGCCGACCCGCCGGACCTCCTCCGGCGCCGCCACACCCGTACGGATCACCGTGCCCGCCCCGAAGACGTACGGGGCGCCTTCGGCCCGCGCGGAGGCGGGCGCGGGCAGGAGCCGTTCGTAGGGGGCGGGGGCGGCGGGGCGGCGGGTGGCCTTGGCGTCGTCGCCGTGGGCCGCGGTGCAGGAGACGACCGCCCCGAGGGCGAGGAGGGTGCCGAGCGTGCGTCGCAGGACTCTCATGCGCCCAGGTATAGGCCAACCGGCCCTGGATTGCCGATGGGAGAATCTCCGCATGGCGGAAATCATCCAGAAGGACGGCACTTGGACCTTCGACGGGGACGCGGTGCGCATCGTGCCGGGCCGCGACAAGGGGGTGGGACTGCTCCGGCAGCACCTCGGCGAAGTGGTCGTACCGCTGCGGGCCGTCGCGGGGGTCAGTCACGAGCCGGGCCGCAAGGCGGGCCGGCTGCGGCTGCGGCTGCGGGACGGGGCGGACCCGCTGCTCCAGGTGACGGGAGGGCGGCTGCCGGAGTCCTCGGACCCCTACCGGCTGACGGTGGAGCCGGACCGGACCGGGGTCGCGGAGTACTTCGTCGACGAGCTCCGCAACGCCCTGCTGCTGGACCAGGTCGATCCCGGCCCCTCGGACGCCTACCTGCTGCCGGGGCCCGCCGTTCCGATCTCGGTCGGCGCGGGTGACGGGTCGGTGGCCTTCGACGGCGACCGGGTGCTGCTGGACTGGAACTGGACGACGGAGGAGGCGAAGCGTTCCGGCGGGCCGCGGGAGTTCCGCGTCGGCGACGTGCGGTCGGTGGAGTGGACGCCGTCCAGAGGGCTGGAGCACGGCTGGCTGCGGTTCACCCTGACGGGTGCCACGGCGGCGGCCGCGCCCAAGTACGACCCGCACACCCTGGAGCTCTTCGGTTTCAAGAAGGACCCCCTGATGGCGCTGGTCGCGGCGGCCGTGGCGGCGCGGATCCCGCACCCGGCATCGCCCGCGCAGGCCCCCGCGCCCAAGGCGCTGCCGCTGTCCGAGGCGCGCGCGGCGCTGGCGGGCGAGCCGGTGGACCACGACACCCTGCTGCGGCGCCTGCGCGAGCTGGGCGAACTGCATCAGACGGGCATCCTGACCGCCGAGGAGTTCAGCGCCGCGAAGGCCGCCATTTTGGGCCGTTTCTGACCGACCCGGACCGGAATTACCCATTCCCCTGGTCCAGACCAGCTGGATCCTGCCCGATTTCGGGCAGGATCTTTGCGTTCCAGCCCGTGGACCGTCAATATCTACAGGTGCTCGACCGCCGCCCGTCCCATGACGACCTCGTCGACCACCTGGTGCGCAGCACCGCGCTGCAGCGCGGAGAGGCCGCCCGGGTGGTGCTCGACGTGCTCGCGTACTTCGACGAGACGACCGAGGAGTTCGTCCGTCGTCGTCACCGCGAGCTCCAGTCGGGCGGCGCGGTCAACGCGGAGATCTTCGAACGGATCGCCGCCGAACTGCCGCACCGCGCCGTGGCGCCCCCGGAGCTCTCGCTCCGGCAGCTGCGCCGCATCGTCTACGGCTGAGACGGCCGAGACGGCCGGCCGGGAGGGCCGGGACGGCACAGGGCACGGACACCGAACTACAGGAGGGGCAAGACCGTATGTGCGGAATCGTGGGTTACATCGGCAAGCGCGACGTGGCACCGCTGCTGCTGGAGGGTCTCCAGCGGCTGGAGTACCGGGGCTACGACTCGGCGGGCATCGTCGTCAACAGCCCGAAGGCCGCGGCGCTGAAGATGGTCAAGGCCAAGGGCCGGGTCCGCGAGCTGGAGTCCCGCGTCCCCAAGCGGTTCGCCGGCACCACCGGCATCGCCCACACCCGCTGGGCCACCCACGGCGCCCCGAGCGACATCAACTCGCACCCGCACCTGGACCCCGAGAACAAGGTCGCCGTCGTCCACAACGGCATCGTCGACAACGCCGACGAGCTGCGCGCGAAGCTGGTGGCGGACGGTGTCGTCTTCGTCTCCGACACCGACACCGAGGTGATCACCCACCTGATCGCCCGCTCGCAGGCCGACAGCCTGGAGGAGAAGGTCCGCGAGGCGCTCAAGGTCATCGAGGGCACCTACGGCATCGCCGTGATGCACGCCGACTTCGCCGACCGCATCGTCGTCGCCCGCAACGGCTCCCCCGTCATCCTCGGCATCGGCGAGAAGGAGATGCTCGTCGCCTCCGACGTCGCCGCGCTGATCGCCCACACCCGCCAGGTCGTGACCCTCAACGACGGCGAGATGGCCACCCTCAAGGCCGACGACTTCCGCACCTACACCACCACCGGTACGAAGACCACCTCCACCCCGGAGACCGTGGAGTGGGAGGCCGCCTCCTACGACATGGGCGGCCACGACACGTACATGCACAAGGAGATCTCCGAGCAGCCCGACGCGGTCGACCGCGTGCTGCGCGGCCGGATCGACGACCGCTTCAACACCGTGCACCTGGGCGGCCTGAACCTCGACCCGCGCGAGGCGCGCGGCATCCGCCGGGTCAAGATCCTGGGCTGCGGCACCTCGTACCACGCGGGCCTGATCGGCGCCGGCCTCATCGAGAGCATGGCCCGCATCCCCGCGGACGCCGAGCCGGCCTCCGAGTTCCGCTACCGCAACCCGGTCGTGGATCCCGACACCCTCTACATCGCCGTCTCCCAGTCCGGCGAGACGTACGACGTGCTCGCGGCCGTGCAGGAGCTCAAGCGCAAGGGCGCCCGCGTCCTCGGCGTGGTCAACGTGGTCGGTTCCGCCATCGCCCGCGAGGCCGACGGCGGCGTGTACGTGCACGCCGGCCCGGAGGTCTGCGTCGTCTCCACCAAGTGCTTCACCAACACGGTCGTGGCCTTCGCGCTGCTCGCCGTGCACCTGGGCCGGATCCGGGACCTGTCGGTCACCGACGGCAAGCGCATCATCGAGGGCCTGCGCAAGCTGCCCGCCCAGATCCAGGAGATCCTCGACGGCGAGGACGAGATCAAGAAGCTGGCGGCCGAGTACGCCGAGGCCAAGTCGATGATGTTCATCGGCCGGGTGCGCGGCTACCCGGTGGCCCTGGAGGCCTCCCTCAAGCTGAAGGAGATCTCCTACATCCACGCCGAGGCCTACCCGGCCTCCGAGCTCAAGCACGGCCCGCTCGCCCTCATCGAGCCCGCCATGCCGACGGTCGCGATCGTCCCCGACGACGACCTGCTGGAGAAGAACCGCGCGGCGCTGGAGGAGATCAAGGCCCGCAGCGGCCGCATCCTCGCGGTCGCCCACCGCGAGCAGGAGAAGGCCGACCACACCATCCTCGTGCCCAAGAACGAGGACGAGCTGGACCCGATCCTGATGGGCATCCCGCTCCAGCTGCTGGCGTACCACACCGCCCTGGCCCTGGGCCGGGACATCGACAAGCCGCGCAACCTGGCGAAGTCGGTCACCGTCGAGTAGCCGGACCGCCACCACCACGGCACGCACGAAGCGGCCCCCGGGGAACATCCCCCGGGGGCCGCTCGCGCGCGTACGGTGCCCGGCCGCTCAGCCCGCGGCGACCGCGCCGCTGCCGGAGGCCTTGCCGAGCGCCGTCGGCCAGTGCGCCAGCGCGGCGGTGGCCCCGTACCAGGCCAGCAGCCCGGAGAGCGCCGCCACCCAGCCCGCCGCCTTGCCGAGCCCGTCGCCGCCGGCGAAGGCGCCTATCGCGAGGAGCACCAGGGAGAGGGTGAGCAGGGCGTAGACGCCCTGGCCGAACAGTCCGCTCGCCGCGCTCACGGTGAGCGTCAGCGCGAGCAGGGCGAACAGGGCGAGGAACAGGCCGGCCGCGTGCGGCGAAACCTTTCCGCCGGCGCCGCCGGCCCAGGTGAACCAGAAGGCGCCGAGGCCCGCGAACGCCGTGCCGTTGAAGCCGTTGCCGCCCCGGAATTCGAGGAGTCCGAGGACGAACAGGGCGAGACCGCCGACGTACATGGCGAGCGACACGGAGTCGGCCACGGTCACGCCGCTGACGACGCCCGTGTGGCCGATACCGAACGCGAGAAGGGTGAGCCCCAGGGCGATGTTCCCCAGGGTCGAAGTCGAGGCCGTGCTTCCCGCAGAGACACCGTTGTCCACGGCGGGCTCCCTTCGATCTGCAGTTGTTTGCTGCGTCCCAGCAGCATTTATCTACCCTTTACAAGGGGGTTCACAACCGCACAACCGACGTACAGAGGGTTACGGAATGACAACGACGGGTCGCTGCGCCCGCTTGGCCAGCCGGCCCGCCACCGAGCCGAAGATCCGGCCGACGATCCCGTGCGTGGAGCCGACCACGATGGCGTCGGCCGAGTACTCCCGGCCGACCTCCTCCAGCTCGTGGCAGATGTCCCCGCCGCGCTCGACCAGGATCCACGGCACCTCGGACAGGTAGTCGGCGCAGGCCAGCTCCAGCCCCAGCACCTCGGTGCGGTGGTCCGGCACGTCGACGAAGACGGGTGGCTCGCAGCCCGCCCACACCGTGGTGGGGAGCCGGTTGGCCACGTGCACGATGATCAGACCGGAGCCCGAGCGCCGGGCCATTCCGATCGCGTACGCGAGGGCCCGCTCACTGGACGTGGAGCCGTCGAAGCCCACCACCACGCCGTGCCGGAAGGCCGGGTCGCAGGGGAGTCGGGTCTGTTCCACCGCGCGCAGGTCGCTCGATACGGAATCGGCGAGGGGTTTGCGCTTGCGGTCCGCGGGTTCGGAGAATTCGTGACCGGCCATGGGTGTCTCGGTGAAGAGTCCTCGGGGAAGCGACAGGGGCGATTTCGACGACGCAGGTGTGTGACGACGCAGTGTGTGACGACGCAGGTTTTTGACGACGCGGGTTTTTGACGACGCAGGGTGACGGAGCTCTGTCCGGGAAGCATCTTCCCAAGCCCTTACCCACCAGGGTACGGCGACACTCCTGTCCTGCACAGGGCATGCCGCCCTTGGAGAGCGTCCCAGGGAGCATGCCGGAGCGACGGCGCCTTGGCAATGGCGACTGTCCCCTACAGCCAGTGACGAGAGGCCCGCGCGCCACCCGTGCGCGCAGTGACCGAGCCGCGCACCGGGGCGTTGGACAGACGTCCGACCGTCCAGGAAGAGCCCGCAGGGAGTACGCCGTGCCCGGCCATCCGGTTCATCCCGCCCAGCCCGTCCAGCCCGCTCCGCCGACGCAGTCCCTCCCGTCCCCGCACTCCGCCGCCGGGTCCCACGCGCCCTCCGTTCTTCACCCGTCCGTGCGGTCCGCCGGGCGCGCCCCTGACGACCCGGCGGGTGACGTGGTGCGCTGGGCCGCTTTCAGCTGCCTCCTCGTTCCCGTCGTGCTGGTCGTCTACGGGACCTCCTACGGCGGGGCCGCCGTGGCGACGCTGGGGCTGGCCGCCGTCACCGCCGCCTGCCGGGTACTGCTGAGGCACTCGGAGAAGGCGGAACGGGCCGCCGCGCGGGTGCGCTCGGAGGATCCGCTTCCGCTCGGCCACCGGGGCCGGCACTCCCGCAGCGGGGCCGGTTCGCACCGCGGTTGCCACGGTTCCGGCGCCCTCTCCCCTCACGACTGACCGGTTCGCACGTACACACCCGCTTGTTTTCAGCCAACTTCCGGACCACGTGCCCCCCTTGCCGGAATGTCCCCCCAACCCCCCTACCACCAGCGACTACAAGCCTCGGGGGGCGCTGAGACCCTACGGGTACTGGCCATGGCCGGACAGCGAGCTTCCCACCCGGGTAGCGGAGTGGAACGCTTCCTGATCGAATGCTTTTCGCCAAGTTGCCAAGTCGACATAGCGCTCCGTGCTGAACTTGTCACGCCGACACCACGGGACGCAGTAGATTCGATCATGTATTTACGGCGGGGGATCCACGTGCAAGGCCGAGGGGAAACGTGCAGGTGCGACCAGACCAAGGAGTCGCGACACCCAAGGGGGGCTTAGCGCCATGAGCCAGGATTCCACCGCCGCAGTCGTCGCCGACGCGGGCCGGAAGCTCGCGGGGCGTCGCCGCAGGGAGATCGTCGCCGTGCTGCTGTTCAGCGGCGGGCCGATCTTCGAGAGTTCCATTCCACTTTCCGTGTTCGGCATCGACCGGCAGGACGCGGGAGTTCCACGCTATCGACTGCTCGTGTGCGCCGGGGAGGACGGTCCACTGCGGACCACCGGCGGACTCGAACTGACCGCGCCGTACGGGTTGGAGGCGATCGCCCGGGCAGGCACGGTCGTCGTTCCGGCCTGGCGCTCCATCACTTCACCGCCGCCGCCGGAGGCCCTGGACGCCCTGCGTCTGGCGCACGAGGAGGGGGCCCGGATCGTCGGCCTGTGCACGGGAGCGTTCGTGCTCGCCGCCGCCGGGCTGCTGGACGGCCGGCCCGCGACGACGCACTGGATGTACGCGCCGACGCTGGCCAAGCGCTACCCGTCCGTCCACGTCGACCCGCGCGAGCTGTTCGTCGACGACGGCGACGTGCTGACGTCCGCGGGCACCGCGGCCGGAATCGACCTGTGCCTGCACATCGTGCGCACGGACCACGGCAGCGAGGCGGCCGGGGCACTGGCCCGCCGGCTCGTCGTCCCGCCGCGCCGCACGGGAGGCCAGGAGCGCTACCTCGACCGGTCGCTGCCCGAGGAGATCGGTGCCGACCCGCTCGCCGAGGTCGTCGCCTGGGCACTGGAACACCTCCACGAGCAGTTCGACGTGGAGACGCTGGCCGCCCGCGCCTACATGAGCAGGCGCACCTTCGACCGGCGGTTCCGCTCGCTCACCGGCAGCGCGCCGCTCCAGTGGCTGATCACCCAGCGGGTGCTCCAGGCACAGCGGCTGCTGGAGACCTCCGACTACTCGGTCGACGAGGTCGCCGGACGCTGCGGGTTCCGTTCCCCCGTCGCGCTGCGCGGGCACTTCCGCCGGCAGCTGGGATCCTCCCCGGCCGCCTACCGCTCCGCCTACCGGGCGCGCCGGCCGCAGGCCGACGTGTCCCCGGTGTCCGAGCTCTCGGGCGGTCCGCTGCCGCACCAGCGCACACCGCAGCCCCAGCGGGCGGCGGCGGCCCTGGCCGCCTCCGGTCAGAGCGTGACGGAGCTGTACTCCCCGGGACGGGTCCTGCGCGAGCACGCGTAGCGGCCACTCCCGGCATCGCCTGACGAAGGTCCCCCACATCGGCCGAGCACCAATGTGGGGGACCTTCGGCATAAGGTGGGGCGCATGAACGATCGCATGGTGTGGATCGACTGCGAGATGACCGGGCTCTCGTTGACGGACGACGCACTTATCGAGGTGGCCGCACTGGTCACCGACTCGGAACTCAACGTGCTCGGCGAAGGCGTGGACATCGTGATCCGCCCTCCGGACCGGGCCCTGGAGACCATGCCGGACGTGGTGCGCGAGATGCACACCGCCTCCGGTCTGCTCGACGAGCTGGCCGCCGGCACCACCCTGGCCGACGCCGAGGCCCAGGTCCTCGCGTACGTGCGGGAGCACGTCAAGGAGCCGCGCAAGGCGCCGCTGTGCGGCAACTCGGTCGGCACCGACCGCGGATTCCTGTTGCGCGACATGGCCGCGCTGGAGGGCTACCTGCACTACCGGATCGTGGACGTGTCCTCGGTCAAGGAGCTGGCGCGCCGCTGGTACCCGCGGGCGTACTTCAACAGCCCGCCGAAGAACGGCAACCACCGGGCGCTCGCGGACATCAAGGAGTCCATCGCCGAGCTGCGCTACTACCGGGAGGCGGTCTTCGTGCCGCAGCCCGGACCCGACTCGGACACCGCCCGCACCATCGCCGCCAAGCACGTGGTGGCGGGCGAGTAGGACCCCGGAGAGGGGGTGGGGGAAAAGGGTGGAGCGAGCACCCTCCCGGACCCTGTACCCTTTTCTTCGGCCGGTCGTTCTGCGACCGGACATGGTGGGTGTAGCTCAGTTGGTAGAGCACCTGGTTGTGGTCCAGGTGGCCGCGGGTTCAAGTCCCGTCACTCACCCTGCGGGAAGGCCCCGGTACGCGGAAGCGGACCGGGGCCTTCTGCATTCCCCTCCCCGCCCCCGGGACGCTCTACGAGGACCCGCGGACCACCAGCTGCGTCGGCAGTACCACCGACCAGCGCCACGTCGCCCGGTATCCGACGGCCGGCCGCGCGCAGCCCGGCCAGCGCCCCGGCCGCGCGTTTGCGGGTCGGGGACGACCAGGGCGACGGCGTCGGCACGGTCGGCGGCCAGCGCCCGGGCGGCCCGGTGGGTACGTATCCCAGCTCGGCGACGGCGGCCTCGACGGCGGCCCTGGTCCGCGCGCTGACCCCGGGCGAGCCGTTGACCACCCGCGAGACGGTGCCGCGCCCCACCCCGGCCCGGAGCGCGACCTCCTCCAACCTGGGCCGGCCCCCGCTGCGCCCGTGAGCCTTCTTCGCTCCCTCCAGGCTGCGAATCTACTCCCGGCCTGCCCGTCGGCGCCCTCGGAAGGCCGTCGGGACCGCTCAGCCCCCGAAGGCCTCGGAGTGGTCCCGGGCCCAGGTCTCGAAGGAACGGGCGGGATGCCCCGTGAGGCGCTCGACGGCACCGGTGACCGGGACGGGAAGTCCGTCGGAGGCGGCCCAGAAGTCGAGGAGGGCGTCGGCGTACGGGCCGGGTATGTAACCCTCTACCTCGGCCTTCCACTCCTCGGGGGTGACGGCGGCGAAGGGCACGGGCCGGCCGAGCACGGAGCCGAGTATCGCGAGCTGCGCGGTGAAGGTCAGCGCCTGCGGGCCGGTCAGGGTGTGGGCGCGGCCGCCGAGGGCCGGGTCGGTCAGGACGGCGAGGGCGGCTTCGGCGATGTCGGCCTCGTGGACGGGGTCGGCGTAGGAGCCCGGGTAGGGCAGGTGGACCGGCCGGCCGGACTTCAGCGCCCAGGACCAGCCCATGGCGTTGCTCGCGAAGGAGCCGGGCCGCAGCAGGGTGCTGCGCAGCGGGGACGCGAGGAGGGCCTGCTCGACGGCGAGGTGTCCGGCCGACAGCGGGCTCCCGGCCGGATCCGGGCCGAGCACCGAGGAGGAGGACAGCAGGACCACGTGCTCCACCCCGGCGGAGACGGCCTCCTCGACGAAGGCTTCGGCGGCGGAGGCCTCGGCGTAGAGGAAGACGGACCGGATTCCGGCCAGGGCGGCGGGAAAGGTGGCGGGGTCGGAGAGGTCGCAGTGCACGGCGCCGGGGGTGTCCCGCTCCCGCGAGCCGACGCGGTGGGAAATCCCGCGGGCCGAGAGGAGGCCGCCGAGGTGGCGGGCGACGGCGCCGCGGCCGCCGGTGACGAGGAGGGACATGGTGGGACTCCTGATTCATAGGTGTTGCTGGTGTTGCTGCCGTCGGTGTGATCGCAGGTCCGTGGGGCTGCCCGCATTGGCGTGCGTGTCGTCATGCGTGTCGTCATGCCTGACGTCATGCCTGACGTCATGCATGTCGTCAGGCGGCGGTCGTCGTGCGTGTTGCCGTCGCAGCCGGCGCCACGGCCTTCGGGCCCCGGTAGGGTGAGCAAGAGTTACGTGGTGCAGATTCTGCGTCATACATTCACTGCGTGACACAGACAAATCTCAGGCATGGAGAAGCCGATGTCAACCGATTCCCACCGTTCGGGTGAGTGGAGCCGCGCCGAGCTGATGGCGCGCATCGTCACCGAGAGCCAGCGGCACTACGCCGACTACTCCCTCTTCACCCAGGCCATGGCCGACCACGTCGGCCTGCACCCCACGGACATGCAGTGCGTGGCCCTCCTCGACATGGAGCCCGGCCCCGTCTCCACCGGTGACATCGCCCGCCTCACCGGCCTGACCTCAGGCTCCGCCACCCGCCTCGTCGACCGCCTGGTGAAGGCCGGGGTCGTCGAACGCCGGGCCGACCCGGAGGACCGGCGGCGCTCCCTCGTCGTCCTCGCGCCCGCCGCCCGCGAACGCATCGGCGCGGCCTGGGACGTCCCGGGCCGCGCCTTCGGCGCCGTACTGGACGGCTACTCGGACGCCGAGCTGACGGTCATCGCCGACTACCTCCACCGCGCCGCCGAGGTCGGACGGGCCCAGACGCAGCGGCTGCGCGCCGAGGACCACGCCTGACCGCACCGTGAACGGGGCTCCCGGAGGGCGGCCCGGTGATCGGCCGGCTC